>NZ_CAMPHH010000011.1 GCF_946885855.1 uncultured Actinotalea sp.
GCCCTGGGCTGACCGAGGAGGTCAGCCCCCGGGCCGCAGCCGCGTGGCCCAGAACGCGACGGCGGCCGCCGCGGCGACGTTGAGCGAGTCGACGCCGCCCGCCATGGGGATCCGCACCACGAGGTCCGCGGCGGCCACGGTCGACGGACGCAGGCCGTCCCCCTCGGTCCCGAGCACCATCGCGAGCCGCTCCGGCGGGCGCGCCTCGAGCTCGTCCAGCACGACCGCGTCCTCGCTCAGCGCGAGCGCCGCGGTGACGAAGCCCGCGTCCCGCAGCGTGCTGATGCCCTCGGGCCACGGGTCGACCCGCGTCCACGGCACCTGGAACACCGTGCCCATCGACACCCGGACGGACCGCCGGTAGAGCGGGTCGGCGCACCGGGGCGTCACGAGCACGGCGTCGACGCCGAGGGCCGCGGCGCTGCGGAACGCCGCACCCACGTTCGTGTGGTCGACGACGTCCTCGAGGACCGCGACCCGCCGCGCCCCGGCCCCACCGCGCGCCGCGGCGAGCACCTCGGCGACCGTCGGCAGCGGCGGCCGGTGCATGGCCGCCAGCGCCCCGCGGTGCACGTGGAAGCCGGTGATCGCCTCGAGCACCGGCGGCTCCGCGACGTACACGGGGACGACGTCGTCGCTCGGGCCGACCTCCGCAGTCGCCTCGGGACCGTCACCGCGGCGGCCGACGGCGGCGCGCGCGAGCATGTCCCTCAGGTCCGGCAGCCAGCGCGGCGAGACGAGCACCGACCGCGGCCGGTGCCCGGCGGCGAGGGCCCGGCCCAGGACCGTCGAGCTCTCCGCGATGTAGAGCCCCTTCTCCGGCTCGTGCCGGGACCGGAGGGCCACGTCGGTCAGGGACACGTAGTCCGCCAGCCGGGGGTCGTGCGGGTCGTCGAGCGGGATCACCTCGGGCGTCAGCACGCCGCTCATCATCCCCCGGGACACGCCGAGGGCCGGCCCGCGGCGTGCGGACCGGCCCTCGACGACGCCTCAGGGCGAAGGGGGCGGCGGCGGGCCGTCCTGCGGCCGCGGCTCGAACGACTGCGGCGGGGTCGGCCCGTCCTGCGGGCGCGGCTCGAACGACCGCGCCGGCTCCGGCTCCGCGGAGGCGTGGGCCGCCCGGGCGGCCGTGCGTGCCGTCGGCGTCGTCGCGGTCGTCGCCTCGCTGCTCGCCGCCTGCGACTCCCGCCGGGCCTCGGCCAGCGCCTCGGCGGGGTCGACCAACGCCGACGGCCCGAGGTCCTCGCGCCTGACCGGCGAGACCCCGGGCGGACGCCCGGAGCTGAGGTCGGGACCGTCCGTGTCGCCGCCGCCGCCGAAGCCCTTGGCGATCGAGTTGAGCGCGGCGGTGAACTCCGTCGGGATGAACCAGACCTTGTTCGACTGCGTCCGGGAGATCTCCGGGAGCATCTGCAGGTACTGGTAGGCCAGGAGCTTGGGGTCGGCGTCGCCGCGGTGGATGGCGTCGAACACCTGCAGGATCGCGCGGGCCTCGCCCTCGGCGTTGAGGACCGCGGCCTGAGCCGAGCCCTCCGCCCGCAGGATCGCCGCCTGCTTCTCACCCTCGGCGGTGAGGATCTGCGACTGCTTGACGCCCTCGGCCGTGAGGATCGCGGCACGACGGTCACGCTCGGCGCGCATCTGCTGCTCCATCGCACCCTGGACGCTCTGCGGCGGGTCGATCGACTTGAGCTCGACGCGGTTGACGCGGACGCCCCATCGGCCGGTCGCCTCGTCCAGCACCCCGCGGAGCTGCCCGTTGATCTGGTCGCGGCTCGTCAGGGTCTGCTCGAGGTCCATGGACCCGACGACGTTCCTCAGCGTGGTCACCGTGAGCTGCTCGATGCCGGTGATGTAGTTGGCGATCTCGTACACGGCGGACTTGGGGTCGGTCACCTGGAAGTAGATGACCGTGTCGATGCTCACGACCAGGTTGTCGGAGGTGATCACCGGCTGCGGCGGGAAGGAGACCACCTGCTCCCGCAGGTCGACCTTGGCCCGCACGCGGTCGATGAACGGCACGAGGATGTGCAGACCGGCGTCGAGCGTCCGGGAGTAGCGGCCCAGCCGCTCGATGAGCAGTGCGGTGGCCTGCGGCACGATCCGCACCGCCCGGATGAGGGTCACGACGACGAAGAGCGCCACCAGCCCCAGCACGAGGATGAGGACGAGCTGGTTGGCGCTGACGGTGGGACTCTCGATCATGTTCTCTCCGGTCGTCGTCGAGCTCGGGCGTGCGTGAGGTCGGCGTCGGTCCGACCCGCGCGCGGATCAGGGGGACGTGCCCGGCGTCTCCGGCGGGTCCTCGGCGGGTCGTTCCACCGGGCCGACGACGGCCGTCGCGCCGTCGATCCGCAGGACGCGGACATCGGCGTCCGCGGGCAGGACCAGCGTGGCGTCGTCGGTCCGGGCGGACCACTGCTCGCCCGCGAGCTTGACCAGCCCCCCGCGCACGGTGACCTCGGTAAGGGTGACGGCGGGCCGGCCGATGTTCGCGGCCGTGTTGGTCTCGACGAGCGGGGTCCGGCGGCGCAGGTTGCGCAGCAGCAGGGGACGCAGGAAGACGAGCATCACCGTCGAGGTGACCGCGAACGTCAGGACCTGCACGACGATGTCGCCGCCCAGCGCGCTGGCGATGAGCGCCGCCGTCGCGCCGACGGCGAACATGAGCAGGACGAGGTCCAGCGTGAGGATCTCGAGGACGCCGAGGCCGACCGCCGCGACGACCCACCACACCCAGTGGATCTCGATCTGGTCCATGTGCCCCCTCTGCGCGGCCGACCGACGGCGTCGTCGGTCCGCCCATCCTAGTGCGCTGACCTGCTGCAGCGCCGGACGCGGGCAGGTGGGTCTCAGCCCGCCCGGCGGGCGCTCCACCGGTCGCCGTGCCGGCCGACCTCGAGGTCCATCCCGAAGGTGTCGCTGAGCGGCTCGGCCGTGAGGACCTGCTCGATCGGGCCGGCCGTCCGCACGGCCCCGTCCCGCAGGAGCAGCGCGTGGGTGAAGCCCGCCGGGACCTCCTCGACGTGGTGCGTCACGAGGACGAGCACGGGCGAGCGCCGGTCCTGGGCCAGCTCCGTGAGCGCCGCGACGAGCTCCTCCCGCCCGCCGAGGTCCAGTCCCGCGGCGGGCTCGTCGAGCAGCAGGAGCTCCGGGTCGGTCATGAGGGCCCGGGCGATCTGCACGCGCTTGCGCTCGCCCTCGCTGAGGGTGCCGAAGCGCCGCTCGGCGAAGCGACCGACGCCGAACACCTCGAGCAGCGTCCGGGCCCGCTCGTGGTCGAGCGCCTCGTACTGCTCGCGCCAGCGCCCGGTCATGCCGTAGGCGGCCGTGAGCACGACGTCGAGGACGGTCTCCGACGGCGCGATCCGGTCCGCGAGCGCCGCCGAGGCCACGCCGATGCGCGGGCGCAGCTCGAAGACGTCGACGGCACCGAGGCGCTCGCCGAGGATCGTGGCGGTGCCCGAGGTGGGGTGCATGCGACCGGACGCGATCTGCAGCATGGTCGTCTTGCCCGCGCCGTTGGGGCCGAGCACGACCCAGCGCTGACCGTCCTCGACCTGCCACGTCACGTGGTCGAGGATGGTGGTGGTCCCCCGGCGGACGGTGACGTCCTGCAGATCCAGCACGGCGCTCATGACGCCCGACCCTAACGCTGTTGCGGGGCCGTCCCGCGCCGCAGCGCCGAGCGCGGACGACGCCCGAGGACCGCGAGCGCGGACCGGCGTCGTAGGGTCGGCTCGTGCTCGACCCGGACGACCCGCTCACCCTCCCCCGTGCGGTCCACCTCGCGCTGTGGACCCGGCACGTCGGCGCGGGCGCGGACGCGCTGCGGACCGCGCTGGAGGCGGTCCAGGGCGACGACGAGCCGCACGAGGTCCGCGCCGACGACGACGCCCCGGTCGGCGACGGCACGCTCGGCTCGCTGCTGGCGACATGGGCCTCGGGCGTCCGCACCGCGGCCGCCGTGCTCCCCGTCCCCGGCGACCCCGCGGGCACGCCCGCCGGGGCCGGACCGGCCGCGCTGGAGGCGGGCGAGTGCGTCCTCGTCGAGACCCCCGACGGCGCGTTCGCCGCGGTCCCGGACGTCCGGGCCTTCGGCAGCGCGCTCGAGCCGGGTCACCTCGTGACCTGGCACGTGCGGCGTGTCCCGGCCTGGTCGACGATCCTGCTCGGCGCCGTCGGGACCCCCGCGGAGGCCGAGCAGGAGCTCCGTCACGCGCTCCTGCAGGCCACCGACGCCCTCACCTCGCTCGACGTGGCGCGGTGGCGTCCCGACGCAGCGGCGGCCATCGCCCGCCTCCGCGGGGACACCACCCCGAGCTGGCACCTGCCGCCGCAGCTGGACGCCCGGCGGGTCCGCGTGCTCACCCTCGCGGCCCGTCTCCGGGGCGTGGTCGCCCTCGCGACGGCCGACGACGGCGGCGCGGTGAACCTGTGGCAGGCGGACCAGCGCTCCACGGCGCTGCGCGAGATCGACCACGCCGCGCGGCGTGCGCTCTCCGCGGTCACCGTCGGCTGAGTCGGCCGCAGCCGCTCAGCGCAGGACGGAGCGGTAGACCTCCAGCGTCCGCTCGCCGATGGCGTCCCACGCGAAGTGCTCCTCGACGCGCGTCCGGGCCGCGCGGCCCATCTCGGCGGCGCGTGCCCGGTCGGACACCACCTGCGTCAGCGCCGCGCCCAGGTCCGCCACGTAGCGGTCGGGGTCGACGGGCGTACCCGTGCCGTCCTGGACCTGCTCGATCGGCACGAGGACGCCGGTGACGCCGTCGTCGACGACCTCGGGGATCCCGCCGGTCGCGGTGCCGACGACGGGCAGGCCGCACGCCATGGCCTCGAGGTTGACGATGCCCAGGGGCTCGTAGACCGAGGGGCACACGAACACGGTGGACGCCGAGAGCACCGCCACGAGCTCCTCGCGGGGCAGCATCTCCTCGATCCAGACGACACCGTCGCGCCGCTCGCGCAGTCGGCCGACCAGACCCTGCACCTCGGCCATGATCTCCGGGGTGTCGGGCGCCCCGGCGCACAGGACGAGCTGGACCTCCGGCGGCAGGCTCTCGGCCGCACGCAGCAGGTACGGCAGGCCCTTCTGGCGGGTGATCCGCCCGACGAAGACGACGGTGGGGCGCGCAGGGTCGATATCCAGCCGGCGCACCGTCTCCTCGGCCCGGGCGACGGCCTCGCCCTCCGGGCGCCGCCACCCTGCGAGGTCGATGCCGTTGTGCACGACGTGGACCTTGTCGGGGTCGATCTCCGGGTAGCAGCGCAGGATGTCCGCCCGCATGCCGGCGCTCACCGCGATGACGGCGGACGCGCCGAGGTAGGCGGTGCGCTCCGCCCAGCCGGACAGCGCGTACCCGCCGCCGAGCTGCTCGGCCTTCCACGGCCGCAGCGGCTCGAGGCTGTGCGCGCTGACGACGTGCGGGATGCCGTGCAGGAGCCCGGCGAGGTGCCCGGCGAGGTTCGCGTACCAGGTGTGGGAGTGCACGAGGTCGGCGCCCGCGGCGTCACCCGCCATGAGCAGGTCGACGCCGAACGTGCGCAGGACCGCGTCGTGGTCGGCCAGCTCGGCGGGCACGTCGTAGCCGTGCACGCCGGCCTCGGTCCGTGGCCCGTCGAAGCACCGGACCCGCACCTCGACGTGGTGGCGCAGCACCGCGCTGAGCTCGGCCACGTGCACGCCGGCACCGCCGTAGACGTGGGGCGGGTACTCCCTGGTCATGAGATCGACTCGCACAGCGACACGCTAGCGCTCCACGAGCCGGACAGGATGGTCGTGACGTTGACCACGTCCTAAGGTCGGTCCATGGCTGCCCCGCGAGTACTTGCGATCGTCCTGGCCGGTGGCGAGGGGAAGCGGCTCATGCCGCTCACCCAGGACAGGGCCAAGCCCGCCGTGCCGTTCGGGGGGCTGTACCGGCTGGTGGACTTCGCGCTGTCCAACCTCGTCAACAGCCGCTACCTGCAGATCGTCGTGCTGACGCAGTACAAGTCGCACAGCCTGGACCGGCACGTGGCGCGCACCTGGCGCATGTCCCCGCTGCTGGGCAACTACGTGGCGCCGGTCCCCGCGCAGCAGCGCGTGGGCAAGCACTGGTACCTCGGCTCCGCGGACGCGATCTACCAGTGCCTCAACATCATCAACGACGAGCGGCCGGACATCGTGGTCGTCGTCGGGGCGGACAACATCTACCGGATGGACTTCTCCCAGATGGTGGACTCGCACATCGAGTCCGGTGCCGAGTTCACCGTCGCGGGGATCCGGCAGCCGATCGGCCTGTCGGACCAGTTCGGCGTCATCCGGGCGGACGCCGAGGACCCGCGTCGCATCGCCGAGTTCCTCGAGAAGCCCACCGAGGTGGAGGGGCTGCCCGACGCCCCGCACGAGATCCTCGCGTCGATGGGCAACTACGTCGCGAATGCGGACGCCCTCGTCGAGGCGGTCACCCGCGACGCCGCGGACCCGACGTCCAAGCACGACATGGGCGGCGACATCGTGCCGTACTTCGTCGAGCGCGGGACCGCCGGCGTCTACGACTTCATCCGCAACGACGTCGCGGGGTCGACGGACCGCGACCGCCACTACTGGCGCGACGTCGGGACGCTGGACGCCTACTACGAGGCGAACATCGACCTCATCTCGATCAACCCGGTCTTCAACCTCTACAACGGCGAGTGGCCGCTCTACACGGGCATCACCAGCCTCCCGCCGGCGAAGTTCGTCCACGCCGGGCCGGGACGCCTCGGCCACGCCGCCGACTCGATCGTCTCCCCCGGGGTCATCGTCTCGGGCGCCACGGTCACCGGCTCCGTCCTGTCCCCCGGCGTCTACCTGCACTCGTGGGCCTCGGTCAGCGACTCCGTCGTCATGGACGGCACGACCGTCGGCCGGCACGCGCAGGTGCACCGCGCGATCCTCGACAAGGACGTCGTCGTGGAGGAGCGCGCCCGTGTCGGCCTGGACGCCGAGCACGACCGTGCCCGGGGCTTCACGGTGAGCGAGTCCGGCATCACGGTGGTCCCGAAGGGGACGATCGTCCGACGCTGACGCGTCGGACGCAGCGGGCACGCCGGGGCTCCGGCACGCCGGGCTCCGGCACGCCGGGCCCCGCCGACGACGGCGCCACGGTCCCGCCGCGTCGCGCCACCCGCGGGTCCTCGTGGTGGACGGTGCGGTCCCGCCCCGGCGGGCCCGCGCTAGCCTCCCGGCGTGACGAGCCCCGGCCAGCCAGTCCCCCACGAACGTCGGCTCGTGGTGACGGACGTCGACTCGACGCTCATCACCGGTGAGGTCATCGAGATGCTCGCCGCGCACGCCGGCAGACGCGAGCAGGTGGCGGCGATCACCGACCGGGCCATGCGCGGCGAGATCGACTTCCGGCAGTCCCTCGCCGAGCGGGTCGCCACGCTCTCCGGCCTCCCGGTCGCGGTGCTGGACGAGGTCCTGGACGAGGTCGAGCTGACCCCCGGCGCCGAGCGCCTCGTCGCGGCGCTCCACGCGGCCGGCTGGCCGGTCGGACTGGTGTCCGGAGGCTTCGCCGAGGTCGTCGAGCCCCTCGCCCGGCGACTGGGGATCACCTTCGTCCGCGCCAACCGGCTCGAGGTCGCCGACGGGCGGCTCACCGGTCGGGTCGCGGGGCCCGTCGTCGACGCCGAGGCGAAGGCGGAGGCGCTGCGGGAGCTCGCCGCGGCGGAGGGGATCCCGATGGACCGCACCATCGCCATCGGCGACGGCGCCAACGACCTCCACATGCTCCGGGCCGCCGGCCTGGGCATCGCCTACAACGCCAAGCCGGTCGTCCGCGAGCAGGCGGACGTCGCGGTCCTCGGCAAGCCCCTGGACGCCGTCCTCGAGCTCCTCGGCCTCGAGGTCTGAGCACACCGCCAGGGCTGAGTGCGCCCCGGCCCCGTCCTCACCGCCCGCGGACGCCGCGTCCCTCGTCGAGCCGCCGCTCCGCCACCGCCGCCAGCAGGAAGAACGTCTGGGCCTCCACCGAGCGGCCCGGTCGGTCGAACGACGGCGAGCCGGGCACCGGACGGACCAGCCCGTCCTCGCCGACGCCGCGGGCGGCGGCGGCCCGCAGGTCCCGCCCCACCTCGGCCCAGCCTGGGCCGAGCCACCCGTCGTGGACACCCGTCAGCACGGCGTAGGCGAGCATCTGCGCGAGGTTCGCCTCGACGAACGTGGTGGGGTCGTCCACGACGTCGTGGAACAGCCCGTCCGGGCGGCGGTGCCGCAGGCATGCCTCCACGACGGAGCGCGCCTCGGCCGCCAGCTCCGCGCGGTGCGGGAGGGCCCGCGGCTCGCGCCACGCCCGCGCCAGGCCGGCCGCGACCCAGCCGTTGCCCGTGCCCCAGCTCGCTGCCTGGACGAGCCGGCCGGTGGGCTCGTCGTGCCGCGCCGACCACAGCCCGGAGGGCGCCCGCAGCCGGTCCCGGTGGCCGCGCAGCTGGCGCAGAGCCTCCTCGGGGTGCCCGAGTCGGAGCAGCGCGGGCACGACCATGTACACCGAGTCGACCCAGACCTGCTCGCTCCCGGTGAGGTGGAACAGCGTGCCGTCCCCGGCGCGCGGGCACCCCGCGAGGAGCCAGTGCCGCTGCCGGTCCAGCGCCTCGCGCAGGCGCGGCTCACCGGTCCGTGCCGCGAGGTCGGCCACCACCTCCACCAGCGCGCCGCAGTTGACCAGGCCCCCGCCGTCCACCTCCCCGAGGCGACCGTCGTCGTCCTGGCGCACCACCGCGTCGTCGGCGACGAGGTTTGCGAGGTCGTGCCGCCCGAGGTCCCGCAGCGCGTGGCCGAGGACGCCCTGCTCCCAGGACAGGCGCTGCAGCGCGAGCGCGGCCGAGAGGACGCGCTCCTCGACCGCCGCAGCCGGGGGCCGGGCCGACGGTTCGGGCCGGGGAGCGCGAGCCGTCATCGCCCGCGGGACCTCAGTGCGGAGGCCGGACGACGTCGACGAGCCGCGCCCCGCCCGCGGCGAGCGCGGACCACGCGTCCCGGGTCTCGAGGACGGCCGAGGTGGCCGTCGGGAGGCCGGACCGGACCTGGGCCAGGTGGGCCGCGTCGCCGTCGCCGGCCAGGTGCGCGGCCGTGGCGGAGACGGTCGGCTCGTGGCCCACGACGAGGAGCGTCGCGACGTCGTCGGAGACCTCCGCGACGACGTCCAGGAGCTCCGCGACGCCTGCGAGGTACAGCCGCTCCGTCACCTCGACGCGCTCGGTCGCCTCGGCCCCCAGCCCTCCGCGGACGAGGTCCCACGTCTGTCGTGTGCGCAGCGCCGAGGACACGACGACGGCGTCCGGGAGGAGCCCGGAGGCCCGCAGGGCGGCCGCCACGTCGGCGCACTGCCGTCGGCCGCGCAGCGCGAGGGGCCGCAGCTCGTCGCTCATCGACGCCGGCGACTCGGCCTTGGCGTGCCGCAGCAGGACGAGCCGACGGGCGTCGGTCACGTCAGAGCCCCATCGCGTGGAAGCCGCCGTCGACGTGGACGATCTCACCCGTGGTCGCCGGGAACCAGTCGGACAGCAGGGCGGCGACGGCGCGGGCCGTCGGCTCCGGGTCCTTGGTGTCCCAGCCGAGCGGGGCACGGCCGGTCCAGCCGTCCTCCATCGTCTCGAAGCCCGGGATGGACTTCGCCGCCGTGGTGCGCACCGGGCCGGCGGAGACGAGGTTGACGCGCACGCCCTCGGGGCCCAGGTCGCGGGCCAGGTAGCGCGCGGTCGCCTCGAACGCGGCCTTCGCGACACCCATCCAGTCGTAGACGGGCCACGCGTACTGCGCGTCGAACGTCAGGCCGACGACGGCGGAGCCGCGCGTCAGCAACGGCTGTGCGGCGACGGTCAGGGACTTCAGGGAGTAGGCCGAGACGTGCACCGCCGTGGCGACGTCCTCCCACTCGCCCGCCAGGAAGTTCCCGCCCATGACGGACTGCGGCGCGAACCCGATCGAGTGCACGACACCGTCCAGGTGGTCGACGTGCTCCCGGACCCGGTCCGCGAGCGCGGCGAGGTCGTCCGCGTCGGTGACGTCGAGCTGGACGACCGGCGCGGGCTGCGGCAGCCGCTTGGCGATCGCCTGCGTGAGCTTGAGCTGCCGTCCGAACGAGGTGAGGACCACCTCGGCGCCCTCCTGCTGCGCGAGCCTCGCCACGTGGAAGGCGATGGAGGAGTCCACCAGGACCCCCGTGACCAGGAGCTTCTTGCCCTCGAGCAGACCCAACGTTTCCTCCGGGACTCCGTCGGCCGCGGCCGACCTCCGACTGGGCACGTCCCCTGCGGGGACGTGTGCGGCGCGCCACCGCGGGTGCGTGCGGCGCTGCCTGGTGCGTACGTGCTGCGTGGTCCGTGCGTGCTGCGTGGTCCGTGCGTGCTGCTGCTCAGTGGCCCATGCCGAGGCCGCCGTCGACCGGGACGACGGCGCCGCTGATGTACGCGGCGTCGTCGGAGGCGAGGAAGTGCACCACGCCGGCGACCTCCTCCGGCTTCGCGAAGCGACCGGCGGGGATCGCTGCACGGTAGGCGTCCTGGCGTTCCTGGGGCAACGCCGCCGTCATCGCGGTGTCGATGAAGCCGGGCGCGACGACGTTCGCGGTGATCCCGCGTCCGCCGAGCTCCCGCGTGATGGACCGGGCCATGCCGACGAGCCCGGCCTTGGACGCCGCGTAGTTGACCTGGCCCTGACCGCCGTACAGACCGACCACGGAGGAGATGAGGACGATGCGTCCGCGGCGCAGCCGGATCATGCCCTTGCTGGCCCGACGCACGCACCGGAAGGAGCCGGTGAGGTTGACGTCGAGCACCTCCTCGAACTCCTCGTCGGTCATGCGCATGAGCAGCTGGTCGCGGGTGATGCCCGCGTTGGCCACGAGCACCTCGACGGGGCCGTGCGCCTCCTCCACCGCCGTGAAGGCGGCGTCGACGGATGCGGTGTCCGTCATGTCGCCCTGCACGCCGAGCACACCGTCCGGCAGGTCGCCGCTGCGGTAGATCGTGGCGACGCGGTCCCCCGCGGCCACGAAACGCTCGGCGATGGCGCGGCCGATGCCCCGGTTCGCGCCCGTCACCAGGACACTGCGTCCTGCGGTGGTGCTCTCCGCCACGGTGGACTCCTGTCTGCTCGTGCTCGTGCTCGTGCTCGTGCTCGTGCTCGCGCTCGTGCCTGCTCGCGCTCGTTCCTGGTCACTCTCCGGCTGGCCGCCACGGCGACGCCCGCGCGGGGACGGCCGGCCGCCGAGGCCGCTGCCGACCGTAGCGGAACGGCGCCGCCGGGTGCCGCGGCGCCCGGGGAGCGGCTGAGGCCGGACTGAGGCCGGACGGCAGCCCGGCACCGCCGGCGCGTCAGGCCCGCCGTACCATCGGAGGGTGTCCGCTCCCCCCGGTCTGCCCCGTGGAGGCGTCCGTCCCCCGGCCGGTCGCGGACCCCGCCGCGGCCCCGTGGACGAGGTCCACCGCATCACCGGCGCCCGCTCGTCCCTGCAGGACGACATCGCCGCACGCAACAAGCGCTACATGCTCCAGATGAGCACGCGCGTCGTGTGCTTCCTCGGAGCCGTCGCCCTGGACCACTGGACCCGGTGGCTCCTCGTGGCCGGTGCCGTGCTCCTGCCCTACATCGCCGTGGTGATCGCGAACGCCGGCCGGGAGAAGGCGACCGACCCCGGGACCTACGTGGACGGTGCTGCGGACCCGTGGGCGCTGCCCAGCGCCCCCTCCGCGCCGGTCATGACGTTCGACGTCGAGGCCGGCGGTCCGACGACGACCCGCGACAGCTCCTCCCCCGGCGCGCAGCGGTGACGGGCGCCTCCGGGTCGACCGGTGGCGCTGCCGCAGCCGGCGACGACCACGAGATGGTCTGCAGCGCCAAGGGCTGCCGGGAGGCCGCCACCTGGGGGCTGCGGTGGAACAACCCGCGCCTGCACGACCCGGACCGCCGCAAGGTCTGGCTCGCGTGCGACGAGCACCGCGGCCACCTCGAGCACTTCCTCGGCGCGCGCGGCTTCTACCGCGACACCGTCGCGGTGACGGACCTCGGACCGACCGACGGCTGAGGTCGCCGGGTGGGCGAGACTGGTGCCATGACGGCACGGCGTCCCCCCACCGACCGGACGGTCGACGACCGCCGGCGGTGGGTGACCACGGTGCTCGTCGCGGTCCTCGTCGCGGTCGGCTGCGTCGCGGCGGGCGCGTGGCAGTGGAGCCGGCACGCCGACCGCAGCGACGCCGTCGCCGTCGTCGAACGGAACTACGAGGCGCCCGTGGCCGACCTCGCCGAGCTCCTGGACCCCGACCGGCCGCTGCCGGCGGACGCGGAGTGGCGGCGGGCCGCAGTGACGGGCCGCTACGTCGGCGAACCGGTCCTGCTGCGCAACCGCCCCGTCTCGGGCACGCCGGCGCTGCACGTGCTCCAGCCGTTGCTCGTGGAGGACGGCCCCCTGGAGGGTGCCGTCCTCGTCGTGGACCGGGGCTGGGTGCCCAGTGGCGAGGAGGGCGACGGCCTCGTCGTGCCGTCCCCCCCGGCCGGGACCGTCGACGTCGTCGTCCGCCTGCGCCGGGAGGAGACCTCCTCCGGCCGCGACGCGCCATCGCGGCAGGTGCAGGAGATCGTCGTCGACGCCGTGCGCGCTGCCTCCGGAGCGCCGCCCGAGTGGCCCGCGGGGGCCGGCCTCGCGCTCTACGGCGGGCTGGTCAGCGAGGACGGCGCCGCGGCGCCCGGGTTGGGCAGGCTGCCCGCGCCGCAGACGACGCTCGGCACGAACCTGTCCTACGCGTTCCAGTGGTGGGTCTTCGCCCTCGGCGCCCTGGCGGCCCCGGTCGTGCTGCGGCGCAAGGAGCAGCGGGACGCCGAGGACGCGGCGGAGGCAGCGGAGTCCGCCACGACCGCGGCCGCAGGGGACGCCGCCGACCCGGCGGACGACGCGTCGAAGGCGGGCGGCACCGCGCCCCCCGACGACGACGTCGCCGGCCGCGTCCCGGGCACGCGGGAGGCCACGCGGCCCGCCCGACGGCCGCGGCGCCGTCGTCGGCCCACGGCCGAGGAGGAGGAGGACGCCCTCCTGGACGCCCACGCGGCGGCCCAGCGCGACGCGAGGTGAGCCCCACCGGGTGACTCCCTCAGCGGGGCGCCACCGCGACGGGGTGCTCCGCCGACGCACCCACGGGCGCCCGCTCCGTGGTCCGGACATGCGGACGCCGCGGAACCGACGTCGGATCCGCGGGCGTCCGTCCCCTCAGGTGCGCGACTCGCGCAGGGCCTGCCGTCGGGCCTCGGCCGCTGCGCCACGCGTGGCGCCGCCCCGGGACCGCATGGCGACCCCGGACTCGGCGAGGACACCGTGGACGAACCCGTAGGACCGTCCGATGTCGTCCGCGAGGGAGCGGATGCTCTCCCCGCGCTCGTACCTGTGCACCAGCGAGGACGCCAGGTCGTTCCTGCTGTCCCCGGTGATGCGTGACCCCTTCGGGAGCTTTGCGCTCATGGTTTCCCCTTCATTGCCATTGTCCCTGCGGCACGCCGACGGGCACGGCCGTCGACGCCGTCCCCTGCCGTGGCTGCGACCGGGGGCGAGCTAGGCGAGCGAGATGAGGTCCGCGTAGCTGTCGTTCCACAGATCTTCGTCCCCATCGGGCAGGAGCACCACTCGATCGGGCTGCAAGGCTGCGACGGCACCCTCGTCGTGGCTGACCATGACCACCGCTCCGGCGTACTGGCGCAGGGCGCCGAGGATCTCCTCGCGGCTCGCGGGGTCGAGGTTGTTCGTGGGCTCGTCGAGCAGGAGGACGTTGGCGGCGGAGACGACGAGGGTGGCCAGGGCGAGCCGCGTCTTCTCGCCGCCGGACAGGACCCGCACCGGCTTGTCGGCGTCGTCGCCGGAGAAGAGGAAGGACCCGAGCACCGAGCGCACCTGCGTGTCGGTGAGGTCCGGCGCCGCGTGCCGGAGGTTCTCCACGACGGTGCGCTCCGTGTCGAGCGTCTCGTGCTCCTGGGCGTAGTACCCGAGCTTGAGGCCGTGCCCCGGGACCACCTCGCCGGTGTCGGACTGCTCCACGCCCGCCAGCAGGCGCAGGAGCGTCGTCTTGCCGGCGCCGTTGAGCCCGAGGACGACGACCCGGGTGCCCTTGTCGACGGCGAGGTCGACGTCGGTGAACACCTCGAGCGAGCCGTAGGACTTGCTCAGCCCGGTCGCGGTCAGCGGCGTCCGGCCGCAGGGGGCGGGGTCGGGGAACCGGAGCTTGGCGACCTTGTCGGCCACCCGCTCGCCCTCCACGCCCGCGAGCAGGCGCTCGGCGCGGCGGGCCATGTTCTGCGCCGCGACGGCCTTGGTCGCCTTCGCGCGCATCTTGTCCGCCTGCGCCTTGAGCGCGGCGGCCTTCTTCTCGGCGTTGGCACGCTCGCGCTTGCGGCGACGCTCGTCCGCCTCCCGCTGCTCGAGGTAGGCGTCCCAGCCCAGGTTGTACTGGTCGATCTCGCCGCGGTTGGCGTCGAGGTGGAAGACCTTGTTGACCGTCTGGCGCACCAGGCCGACGTCGTGGCTGATGACGAGGAAGCCCCCGGCGTAGCTGCCGAGGTAGTCGCGCAGCCACACGATCGAGTCGGCGTCGAGGTGGTTGGTCGGCTCGTCCAGCAGCAGCGTGTCCGCGCCGGAGAAGAGGATCCTGGCGAGCTCGACGCGTCGGCGCTGGCCGCCGGAGAGCGTCCCCAGGGGCTGGCCCAGGACGCGCTCGTCCAGCCCGAGGTTGGAGGCGATCCGACCGGCCTCGGACTCCGCCGCGTACCCGCCCGCCGCCGTGAACCGCGCCTCGAGCCGGGGGTACCGCTCCATGGCGGCGTCCCGCGTCGCGTCGTCGGCGCTGGCCATCGCGCCCTCGGTGGCACGCATCGCCCGGACGATCTCGTCCAGACCGCGGACGGACAGGATCCGGTCCAAGCCGAGCACGTCGAGGTCGCCCGTGCGCGGGTCCTGCGGGAGGTAGCCGACGTCGCCGCTGCGCGTCACGCGCCCCGCCGTCGGCAGCGTCTCCCCCGACAGCACCTTGGTCAGCGTCGTCTTGCCCGCGCCGTTGCGGCCGACGAGGCCGACCCGGTCGCCCGGGCCGATCCGGAACGACGTCGGGTGCAGCAGGGTCCGCACGCCGACGCGCAGCTCGAGGTCGTGGGCACTGATCACGCGGGATTCGTCTCCTGGGTCTTCGGTCAGCCCTGCTGAGGTTTCCTCCCAGCGGTCCGCGGCGCTCTTGTGGCCGGGCACAAACGAGGCTCATCCTACGACCGGCTACCGTGGCCACCCACCGGCCGCGGACGTGACGCGGCCCGCCCGCCGCCCGTCGGCCGACCACCGCAGGGAGTCCCATGTCCTTCGTGCCCGAGCCCGAGTCCGCGACGAGCGCAGCCGGCGGTGCGGGCGCTGCCGGCACCGCGGGCGCGACCCCCGGCACCGCGGCCGTGCCCGCCCCGGCGGCGCGGTCCTCGGTCGCGACCGACGTCGCCCTCGTCGCCACGGGGGCGGCGTTCGTCGCCGTGTGCGCCCTGGGCTCGGTGACGGTGCCGAACATGGCCGTGCCGATCACGTTGCAGACCCTCGGGGTCATGCTCGTGGGCGCGATCCTCGGGGCCCGCCGGGGCGCGCTGGCGGTGCTGCTCTACCTCGCCGTCGGCCTCGCGGGCCTGCCGGTCTTCGCGCAGGGCACCGGGGGCCTCGGGGTGCTGGGCAAGCCGTCGCTCGGGTACCTCCTGGCGTTCCCGCTGGCGGCCGCCCTGGCGGGCTTCCTCGTCCACCGCGTGCAGGGCGTGCGTCCCGCCGTGCGTCCCTTCGCGGTGTTCGCCTCGCTCATGACGGCCTCGCTGCTGCTGATCCACCCTCTCGGCATCACCGTCATGGGTGCGCGCCTGGGGATGTCCGCCGGCGAGGCGGTCGCCGCCGGCGCGGTGTTCCTGCCGGGCGACGTCATCAAGAACGCCCTCGCCACCGTCGTGACCCTGGCGGTGCTCCGCGCGTTCCCGGACCTGGTGCGCCGACGCTGAGGCCGACGACGACGCCGCGCACCGGCCGCGAGCGCACGCGTCGCCCGGGCGAGCCCGCGTGATCGAGCTCGACGGGGCGACCGTCACCGCCTACGGACCGCCCGACGCGCACGGGCGGCCCGGGATCGTGACGCTCCTGCACCCCACGACCTGCACGCTCGCCGAGCGGCGGATCGCCGTCGTCGGCGCGAACGGCTCCGGCAAGTCCACGCTCGCGCGCCTGGTCAACGGGCTCGTCCGGCCGTCCGCGGGCAGCGTGCGGGTCGACGGGCTCGACACGGCGACCCACGGTGCCCAGGTCCGCCGCCGCGTCGGGTTCTGCTTCACCGACCCGGACGCCCAGCTCGTCATGCCGACGCCGCTGGAGGACGTGGCGCTGTCCCTGCGCCGCCTCGACCTTCCGGCGGCCGAGCGGACCGAGCGCGCCCGTGCGGTGCTCGCCCGGTTCGGCCTCGCCGAGCGGGCGGAGGTGCCCGTCCACGCCCTCTCCGGCGGGCAGAAGCAGCTCCTCGCCCTCGCCGGGGTCCTCGCCACCGAGCCGCGGGTGCTCGTGTGCGACGAGCCGACGACCCTGCTGGACCTGCGCTGGAAGCGCGTCGTGGACGACCTCCTCGACAGCCTCGAGCAGCAGGTCGTCCAGGTCACGCACGACCTGGCCGCGGCGGCGCGGGCAGACCGCGTCCTCGTCGTCGACGGCGGCCGGGTGGTGCACGACGGCGACCCCGCCGCCGCGGTCGAGCACTACGTCGCCCTCATGGGCGGGGACGTCGTCCCGTGAGGCGCACCCGGGCGCGCCGCCGCGAGCGGCACCTGCGCCCGCCGTGGGCCGGGCCGCTCGGGCTCTACCACGCCGGTGACACGGTGCTGCACCGCGCCGCCCCGGGCCTCAAGGCGGCCGGCCTGGCCGTCATGGGCGTCGCCGTCGTCGTCCTCAGCGGGCCGACGACGGCGGTGGCGCTGCTGCTCCTCGCCGTCGCGGCAGCCGCCGTGGGCCGCCTGCCCGTCGCGCCGACGGCGCGCGCCCTGCTCCCCGTCCTCGTGACGGCCGCGGTCGTGGCCGCCTACCAGCTCTGGCAGCGCGGCCCGGCGACGGCGGTCGAGGTCGGGCTGGACCTCGTCAGCCTCGTGCTCGCCGCCACCGTGGTCACCGCGACCACGCCCGCGGACAGGATGCTCGACGCCCTCACCCACGCCCTGGCGCCCCTGCGCCGCGTCGGCGCCAGGCCGGAGCTCGTCGCCCTCGCGCTCGGCCTGATGATCCGCACGGTGCCGGAGCTGGCCCGCTCCGCGGCGGAGGTGCGGGACGCGGCCCGGGCCCGCGGGCTCGACCGGGAGCCGCGCGCGGTGCTCGTCCCCGCCGCCCTGCGCGCCGTCGGCCGGGCCCGGGCGACGGGCGACGCGCTGGCGGCCCGCGGCATCGCGGACTGACCCCGAGGGCTCCGCCGAGGCATATCTCTCGCCGCGACGCGCCGTCGCCCCGGTCCTACCTTGTGCTCATGACCTTCAGCGAGGGCGGGCGGTTCGAGGGCGGGCGCGTCGGGCGGCGCCGCGGCGGCGCCGTCGCCGGCGGTGGCATCGGTGTGGCGATCGTCGCCTTCCTCATCTACCAGTTCACCGGATTCAACGTGGGACCGGCACTCGAAGGCCTCCAGGGCTCCGGCGGCTCCGGCGCGTCCGAGGAGCAGAGCGCCGTCGGTGACTGCACCGCCGAGGAGGCGAACACGAACCGGGAGTGCCGTCTCTCGGCGACCGTCCAGTCCCTCGACGCGTACTGGACGGGGGTCTTCGACGCCTCCCGGGCCGAGTTCGTCCAGCCGGACGTCTGGACGTTCGAGGGCGGCACCTCGACGGGGTGCGGCCAGGCCTCGTCGTCGACGGGACCGTTCTACTGCCCGCCGGACCAGGGCATCTACATGGACCTCGGCTTCTTCGACCTGCTCCAGAGCCGGTTCGGCGCGTCGGGCGGCTCCCTGGCCGAGATGTACGTCACCGCGCACGAGTACGGCCACCACGTGCAGAACATCACCGGCGTCATGGACCAGGCGGACCGCAGCGGCTCCGGCTCCGGGTCGGACTCCGTGCGCGTCGAGCTCCAGGCCGACTGCTACGCCGGGATGTGGGCCGGTGACGCGGCCACGACGGTCGACCCGGACACGGGCGTGACGTTCCTCGAGCCGATCACCCCCGAGCAGCTGGCGGACGCGCTCTCCGCCGCCGCGGCGGTCGGCGACGACCACATCCAGCAGCAGTCCGGCGGTGCCGTCGACCCGCACACATGGACCCACGGGTCCAGCGAGCAGCGGCAGCGCTGGTTCATGACCGGCTACGAGCAGGGCACGCCCGAGGCGTGCGACACCTTCTCCGCCGGGGAGCTCTGAGGCACTCGCACCGGCCGGCCAGCGGCTCAGCACCAGCCCGCACCGGCCTGCACCGGCCTGCCCCGGCACAGCGACGACGACGGGGCGGGAGCACGTGCTCCCGCCCCGTCGTCGTGGGTCGGACCTCAGATGTTGAAGCCCAGCGCCCGCAGCTGCTCGCGCCCGTCGGGCGTGATCTTCTCCGGGCCCCACGGCGGCATCCAGACCCAGTTGATCCGGAAGCCGTCGACGACGCCGTCCAGCGCCTGGGCGGACTGGTCCTCGATGACGTCCGTCAGCGGGCACGCCGCCGACGTCAGCGTCATGTCGACGACCGCGTGGTTGTTCCCGTCGACGGTCACCCCGTAGACGAGGCCCAGGTCGACGACGTTGATCCCGAGCTCGGGGTCGATGACGTCGCGCATGGCCTCCTCGACGTCGGCAGCCGTCGTCGGGCTGGTCACTGACTCGCTCATCGCTCCTCCTCCTTCGTCGCCACCCCGGCCTGTGCCAGCGCGTCCCGCAGCGCCGCCCAGCCGAGCAGGGCGCACTTGATCCGCGCCGGATACTTCGCCACGCCCGTGAACGCGGTCGCGTCCCCCAGCCGGTCCTCCGCGGCCTCGTCGACGCCCACGCCCCGGGACTGCATGAGCTCCCGGAACGTCGCGCCGAGCTCCTCCGCGTCCTGGACGGTCGCGCCCGTCACGAGCTCGGACATGACCGACACGGAGGCCTGGGAGATCGAGCAGCCCTGGCCCTCCCAGCTGACCCGCTCGAGGGTCGGCTGCGCCGCGTCGGCCGCGAGGTGGACGCGGAGCCGCACCTCGTCGCCGCAGGTCGGGTTCACCTGGAACGACTCGGCGGCGTGGCCGTCGGCCAGGCCCTTGCCGTGCGGGTCCTTGGCGTGGTCCAGGATCAGCTGCTGGTACAGCTGCTCCATCGAACTCATCGCGTCCCCTCCCGCTCCAGACCGAAGAAGGGTCGCACGCGCGCGAGCGCATCGGCGAACGCCGCGACCTCCTCGGCCGTGGTGTAGACGGCCGCCGAGGCCCGCGTCGACGCGGCGGCGCCGAGCCGGCGGTGCAGCGGCTGGGCGCAGTGGTGACCGACCCGCACGGCCACGCCCGCGTCGTCGAGCACCTGGCCGACGTCGTGCGCGTGCACGCCCTCGACGACGAACGACGCGAGCGCCAGCCGGTCGCGCACGTCCGTGGGACCGAGCAGACGGACGCCCGGCACCGCGGCGACCGCGTCGAGGAGCAGCTGCGTCATCTGGGCCTCGTGGGCGGCGACGGCGTCCATGCCCAGCTCGCGCAGGTACCGCGCCGCCGCGCCCATCCCGACCGCCTGGGCGACCATCTGCGAGCCCGCCTCGAAGCGCTGCGGGGGCGGGGCGTACGTCGTCGTCTCCATCGTGACGACCTCGACCATCGAGCCGCCCGTCAGCACGGGGGGCATCGCCTCGAGCAGCTCGCGCCGCCCGTACAGCGCACCGACGCCTGTGGGCCCCAGCATCTTGTGGCCGGAGAACGCGGCGAAGTCCACGCCGAGGGCACGCAGGTCCACCGGCAGGTGCGGCACGCTCTGGCACGCGTCGAGGACGGTGAGGGCACCGACCTCCCGCGCCCGAGCGACCACGGCCGCCACGTCGGTCACGGCCCCGGTGACGTTGGACGCGTGGGAGAACGCCAGCACGCGCGTCCGGTCCGTCACGACCGACCCGAGGTCCTCCAGGCGCAGCCGCCCGTCGTCCGCCACGCCGATCCACCGCAGGGTCGCACCGGTCCGGGCGCACAGCTCCTGCCACGGCACGATGTTCGCGTGGTGCTCGGCCTCGGTCACGACCACCTCGTCGCCGGGACCCAGCGCGAACCGGCGCGCGGCCGCTCCCCCGCGCCCGGCGGAGGCGTTCGACATCGCGTAGGCCACGACGTTGATCGCCGCCGTGGCGTTGGAGGTCCAGACCAGCTCGCCGTCGTCGACCCCGACGAGCAGGGCGACCTCGTGCCGCGCCTGCTCGTAGGCCTCGGTCGCCTCCTCGGCGAGCTGGTGCGCGCCGCGGTGCACGGCGGCGTTGCGCTGGAGGTAGAAGTCCTGCTCGGCGTCCAGGACGACGTCGGGCTTCTGGGAGGTCGCGGCGGAGTCGAGGTAGACGAGGGGACGGCCGTCGCGGACGGTGCGGGCCAGGAGCGGGAAGTCCGCGCGGACGGCGGCCAGCTCGCTGGTCGTGAGCGAGGCCGTCGCGGTCTCGCCCGTCGCGCGGCCGGCGGCCGGCTGGGTGGTGGCTGTCATGGTGCTCCCCTCCGGGACGCTGAGCCTGTCCGGCCGAGGCCGGTGGTGTCGGTCCGGCGACGGGCGGCAGGAGCCGCCCGCCGCCGGACCGGTCGGGTCCTGCCTCAGGCAGAGGCCCCGATGTAGCGGTCGTAGCCCTCGGCCTCGAGGCGCTCGGCGAGCTCGGGGCCGCCCTCCTCGGCGATGCGGCCGTCGACGAAGACATGCACGAAGTCGGGCTGGATGTAGCGCAGGATCCGCGTGTAGTGCGTGATGAGCAGGACGCCGGTCTCGCCGGTCGCCCGCACCCGGTTCACACCCTCGGAGACGACGCGCAGCGCGTCGACGTCGAGGCCGGAGTCCGTCTCGTCGAGGATCGCGATCCGCGGCTGGAGCAGCTCCATCTGGAGGATCTCGTGGCGCTTCTTCTCACCGCCGGAGAAGCCCTCGTTGACGTTGCGCTCGGCGAACGTCGGGTCCATGCGCAGCTGCTCCATGGCGCCGCGCACGTCCTTGACCCAGGTCCGCAGGGCGGGCGCCTTGCCGTCGATCGCCGTCTTGGCGGTCCGCAGGAAGTTGGAGACGCTGACGCCGGGCACCTCGACCGGGTACTGCATGGCCAGGAACATGCCGGCCCGGGCGCGCTCGTCGACGCTCATCTCGAGCACGTCCTCGCCGTCCAGCAGGACGGTGCCGCTGGTGATCTCGTACTTCGGGTGGCCGGCGAGCGAGTAGGCCAGCGTGGACTTGCCGGAGCCGTTGGGGCCCATGATGGCGTGCGTCTCGCCGCTGCGGACGGTCAGGTCGACGCCGCGCAGGATCGGCTTGGCGCCCTCCTTCGTCTCGACGCTGACGTGCAGGTCCTTGATCTCGAGCGTGGTCATCAGATCTCCTCAGGCGTTCACGGTGGTGTCGACGTCCACGAGGACGCGGTCGCCGTCGACGGTCAGGGGGTACACGGGGACGGGGCGCGTCGCGGGCAGCGCCAGCGGCTGCCCGGTGCGCAGGTCGAACGTGGAGCCGTGGAGCCAGCACTCGATCGTGCAGCCCTCCACGTCGCCGTCGGACAGGGCGACCTGCCCGTGCGAGCAGACGTCCGAGATGGCGTGCCACTCGCCGTCGCTGTCGCGCACGACGGCGACCTCCACGGGGCCGGACTCGCCCTCGAGCTCGACGCGCAGCGCCGAGCCGGGGGCGACGTCGTCGACCATGCAGGCGAGCTGAGCGGTCATGCGCCCACCGGGTCCTCGGCGGACGCCGGCGCGGCCACCGCGCCGAGCGCGCTCATGCTCTTCTCGAGCTCGGCCTCGATCGCGGTGATGAGCCGCTCCTCGACCTCCGGCACGCCGACCTGCTGCACGAGCTCGGCGAAGAAGCCGCGCACGACCAGGCGGCGGGCGTCCTCCTCCGGGATGCCCCGGGCGCGCAGGTAGAACAGCTGCTCGTCGTCGAAGCGGCCGGTCGCCGACGCGTGCCCCGCGCCCTCGATCTCGCCGGTCTCGATCTCGAGGTTCGGCACGGAGTCCGCCCGGGCGCCGTCCGTCAGGACGAGGTTGCGGTTGAGCTCGTAGGTGTCGGTGCCCTCGGCCGCCGCACGGATGAGGACGTCGCCGACCCAGACCGTGTGCGCGCCGGCGCCCTGGAGGGCGCCCTTGTAGGTCACGCGGGACTTGCACCGCGGCACGGCGTGGTCGACGAACAGCCGGTGCTCCTGGTGCTGGCCGTCGTCGGCGAAGTACAGGCCGAGCATCTCGACGTCCCCGCCCTCGGCCGTGAACACCGCGTCGGGGGTGACCCGGACGACGTCCCCGCCGAGGGTGACGACGATGTGCTTGACGACGGCGTCGCGACCCAGGCGCAGGCGGTGGGCGGCGGCGTGCACCGAGCCCGCCTCCCAGTCCTGGATCGACACGACCGTGAGGTGCGCACCGTCCTCGGCGACGACCTCGAGCGTCTCCGACAGCGTGGCGGACCCCACGTGGTCGACGACGACGACGGCCTCGCTGAGCGGCTTCGCGTGGACGAGGACGTGGGCCGCCGACGCCTCCGGGCCGCCGGCCGCCGACGGCGGACCCTCGACGCGGATGCTCACCGGCGCGGAGGCCTGGGCCTGGGCCGGCACCGTCACGACGGTCGCCTCGCGGAACGACGCCCACGCCGTAGCGGCGGTGCGGTCGCCCGGCTTGCCGGCGGTGCCCAGCCGGGCGTCGTCCCGGCCGACGATCTCGACCGTCACCTCGGGCGGGTTGACGACCGTCACGCGCGTGCTCGTGCCGGTCAGGCCCTGGCCCGTGGTGTCGAACAGCGGGGCGAGGCGGTCGACCGGCGCGAAGCGCCACTCCTCCTCGCGCCCGCTGGGCACCTCGAAGTCGGCGACGTCGAAGGACGTCAGCCGCGCGGCGCGCGACGCCTCGGGCGCCGCGCCGACGCCGTGACCGTGCGCGCCGTCGGCGACGGCGCGGCTGTGGTCGGTGGACAGGTCGGTGGTCATCTGCAGAGTGCTCCGTGGGTTCATGGGCGTCCGCTGCGGCGGCGCCCGGGGGACGTGCGGGACGAGGGCGCGGCGTCAGCCGACGGAGCCCTCCATCTGCAGCTCGATGAGCCGGTTGAGCTCGAGGGCGTACTCCATCGGCAGCTCCCGGGCGATCGGCTCCACGAAGCCGCGCACGATCATCGCCATGGCCTCGGTCTCCTCCATGCCCCGGGACATGAGGTAGAAGAGCTGGTCCTCGCTGACCCGCGAGACCGTCGCCTCGTGGCCCATCGAGACGTCGTCCTCGCGGACGTCCACGTAGGGGTAGGTGTCCGACCGCGACACCTGGTCGACCAGGAGGGCGTCGCACAGGACGTTGGAGGCGGACTGCTCGGCGCCCTCGAGCACCTGGACGAGACCGCGGTAGGACGTCCGGCCACCGCCGCGCGCGACCGACTTGGAGACGATCGACGACGACGTCCGCGGCGCGGCGTGGACCATCTTCGCGCCGGCGTCCTGGTGCTGGCCCTCGCCGGCGAACGCGATGGAGAGCGTCTCTCCGCGGGCGTGCTCGCCCATGAGGTAGATCGCCGGGTACTTCATCGTGACCTTGGAGCCGATGTTGCCGTCGACCCACTCCATCGTCGCGCCCTCGTGGGCCACGGCCCGCTTGGTGACGAGGTTGTACACGTTGTTCGACCAGTTCTGGATGGTCGTGTACCGCACGCGGGCGTTCTTCTTGACGATGATCTCGACCACGGCCGAGTGCAGCGAGTCGCTCGAGTAGATCGGCGCCGTGCAGCCCTCGACGTAGTGCACGTAGGAGCCCTCGTCGGCGATGATCAGCGTCCGCTCGAACTGGCCCATGTTCTCGGTGTTGATCCGGAAGTAGGCCTGCAGCGGGATGTCCACGTGCACGCCCGGCGGCACGTAGACGAAGGAGCCGCCGGACCACACCGCCGTGTTGAGCGCGGCGAACTTGTTGTCGCCGGACGGGATCACCGAGCCGAAGTACTGCTCGAAGATCTCCGGGTGCTCGCGCAGGCCGGTGTCGGTGTCGAGGAAGAGGACGCCCTTGGCCTCGAGGTCCTCACGGATCTGGTGGTAGACGACCTCGGACTCGTACTGGGCGGCGACGCCCGCGACGAGGCGCTGCTTCTCCGCCTCGGGGATGCCCAGGCGGTCGTACGTGTTGCGGATGTCCTCGGGCAGGTCCTCCCAGCTGGTCGCCTGCTTCTCCGTGGACCGCACGAAGTACTTGATGTTGTCGAAGTGGATCCCCGAGAGGTCCGAGCCCCAGTTCGGCATGGGCTTCTTCTCGAACAGGCGCAGCGCCTTCAGGCGGGTCTTCAGCATCCACTCCGGCTCGTCCTTCAGCGCGGAGATGTTGCGGACGACCTCCTCGGAGAGCCCACGCTGCGCGGACATGCCGGCGGCGTCGGAGTCGTGCCAGCCGTAGCTGTAGCTGCCGATCGAGTCGATGATCTCCTGGTCGGTGCTCATCGGTTCGGTGGGTGCGCTCATCGTGTTCCCTCCACGGTCGCCGCGGTCGCGGGACGATCGGTCGTTGCTCGGACGAGTGGTGCTGTGGGGATGTGGGTCGTGCAGACGTGCCCGCCGGCGGCGAGCGTGGACAGACGCTGGACGTGGACGTCCAGCAGCTCGGAGAAGACCTTCGCCTCCGCCTCGCAGAACTCCGGGAACTGCGCGGCGACGTCCTGGATGGGGCAGTGCCCCTGGCACAGCTGGATCGCCGTCCCCGTGGGCACCGGGCGCGCTGTCGCGGCGTAGCCGTCCTCGGCCAGGCGCTCGGCGAGCACCGTGACGCGGGCACCGAGGTCCTCCCCGGCCCCGCGCACGGCGTCGGCGTGACGGCGGGCGAGGTGCTCGGCCCGGGCCTGCGCGAATCCGGCCACCGCCTGCGGCCCGGCCCTCTCGGCCAGGAACGCGAGCGCCTGGGCGGCGAGGTCGGAGTACGCGCTGCTCAGCGCCTTCTGCCCCCGTTCGGTGACGACCCAGCGGCGGGCGGGCCGGCCCCGGCCGGCCGCCGGCAGCGCCGCACGGTGGACGGCGATGCTGCCGTCCTCCTCCAGGGCCGCGACGTGGCGGCGCACGCCGGCCGTCGTCAGGCCGAGCGAGGTCGCGAGCTCCACGACGGAGGCCGGCCCGGCCTCGGCGACGAGGCGCAGGACGCGGTCCCGGGTCGAGCTCTCGGCGGCGGTCCCGGGCTCGGGGGACGCGGCGGGGTCGGGTCCGGACATCGTCGCGGCGACGCGCATCTCCACCTCCCGTCGTCCTCGGATGACCAGTGCACCGGGCGACCCGGAGGTCACCCGCCCGGATGTCCCGGGTGGCGCGCCGGCAGCGGCGGCGCCGATATAGGCAACAGGTTCGTTGCCGAAATGCTTCCCCGCAACGAAGGTCCGCCTCACCAGACCTCGCCCGGCACCCCGGACGCGCGTCGCCAGCACGTCACCAGCAC
>NZ_CAMPHH010000012.1 GCF_946885855.1 uncultured Actinotalea sp.
ACAGGGCCGGCACGGAGGGCTCGGCGGGCTCGGCGGGCTCGGCAGGCGCAGCCGGCACGGCAGGCACGGCCGGCACGGCCGGCACGGCCGGCACGGCCGGCACGGCACTGAGGTCGAGGTCGACCGCGGTGTCGGTCTGCGCGTGCAGGACCGTGTGCTCGAGCTCGTCGAGGCCCTCCGTGCTCGCGGCCACCGCCGGCACCGCGGGGGACGGGGGCACGGGCGCGGGGCGGGCCCCGGTCGCCCCTTCGATGGCCGGCTCCGCCGCCTCGTCGGCCGCGGAACCTCGCGAAGCCTGCGACTGCGCGGCGTCCTGCCGCGCGGAGCCGTGGCGCAGGTCCACGGCGACGAGGTCGGCGTGCACCACGGCGGACAGGACGGGCAGCCGGGCGACCGCGCCTGCCGCGCCGTGCGCGCCGTCGAGCACGCGCACCTGCACCGCCCAGGCGCCGTCGACGACGTCCTCGTGCCAGGTCGCGACGCGGCGCCCGCGCACCGTGCGCGGCGGCGTGCCGTCGACGTGCACCTCGACGTCCCCGCGCACGACGACGTGCACGCGGTCCCGCTCGAGAGCGACCAGGGCGAACGGCGGCAGCGCGTCGAGGCCGCCGGCGAGCAGCAGCTGCAGCTGGGCCGTCAGGCCGGCTCCCTCGCGGACCGCGGTCCACAGGGCGGCCACCGTGTCGGCGTCCACCTCCGGCGGGAGCAGGCACACGTGGCCGTCGGTGACGACGGCGTGCCACCCGCCGGGCGCGTAGCGGGGAATGATCACGGGATGACCTCCGGTGTCCGGGCCGCCGGGCCCGCGGGGCGGGGGACGGTGTCGCCGTCGACGGCGTCGTCCCAGGTGGGTCGCGGTGCGGTCGACGGGAGGCCGGCGCGCACGGCGCGCGCCTCGGCCGTCGCCTCGGTGTCCGCCGACCGGGGGACCCGGGCGACGTCGACGACGACGGCCGTGACGTTGTCCTTGCCGCCGGCGGCCAGGGCGGCGCGGACGAGGTCCTGCGCCGCCGTCTGGGGATCGTCCCGCTCGAGGAGGATGCTGCGCAGCGCGGCGTCGGGCACCTCGCTGGTGAGCCCGTCGGAGCAGATGAGCAGCCGGTCGGTGGTCCCCGCCGGGATGAGCCAGTAGTCCGGCTCCGGCACGAGACCGCCACCGACCGCGCGTGTGATGACGTGCCGCTCGGGGTGCACGGCGGCCTCGGACGGGCTGAGGTCCCCCGCGTCGAGGAGCTCCTGCACCACCGAGTGGTCGACGCTGATCTGCTCGAGCTCGCCCGCGGCGAGCCGGTACACCCGCGAGTCGCCGATGTTGAACACGAGCCAGTAGGCGCCACCGTCCAGGTCCGCGACCGCGACCCCCGCGACGGTCGTGCCGGCGACCCGCCCGTCGCCGAGGAGCTCGGCGAGGCGGTCGGCGATGCGGTGGAAGCAGGCGTGGACGTCCTCGACGGTCGCCGTGCCACGGCCGGACAGCTGCGAGAACTCGTCGACGACGAGCGCGCTGGCGACGTCGCCGGCCTCGTGCCCGCCCATGCCGTCGGCGACGAGGAAGACCGGGGGGTACGCCAGCAGCGCGTCCTCGTTCAGCCGTCGCACCCGACCGCGGTCGGTCGCGGAGCCCCACGACGTACGCACCGATCCCCCGTCCCGTCGGCCGCACCGTGCGACCGTCCCCCTGTTCCATCGGCGCGCGCGGCACCGGTCATGAGGTCTCCGGCGTCACCCGTTCGGCGCCGGCCTTTCACCCGCGGTTTCACCCACCGCCGCGGAGCCCCGTTCCCGGCGGCCGACCGGGTGCTCCCGGCGTCAGGAGGCGCGATCGACGAGCGCCTGGGCGAAGGAGACGAGCGACTCCTTGACCGAACCGGAGGGTAACCCGTCCAGCGCGGTGATCGCCTCGCCCGCCCACTGCCTGGCCCGCTCGCGCGTCTCCTCCAGGACGGGGTGGGCGCGCAGCGCGGCCACCGCCTCGGCGAGCGCCTCGTCGGAGCTGAGGTCGCCGTCGAGGCGGGCGACGAGGTCCCGATCCCGGACCGCGTCCCCGTCGAGCGCCTCCTGGTCGGCCGCCTGGACGCGTGCCCGGAGGAGCAGGACGGGCATCGTCGGGACCCGCTCGCGCAGGTCGGTGCCCGGCGTCTTGCCCGTGCGCGTCCCGTCGTCGCTGAGGTCGATGACGTCGTCGGCGAGCTGGAACGCCACGCCGACCTTCTCGCCGTACGCCACGAGGGTCGCGACGACGTCGGCCGGGCAGCCCGCGAACATCGCGCCGAACCGCGCCGACGTCGCGATGAGGGAGGCCGTCTTGTCGGACAGCACCCGCAGGTAGTGCGCGACCGCGTCCGTCCCCGCAGCCGGGCCGACGGTCTCGTGCAGCTGGCCCAGGCACAGCCGCTCGAAGGTCGCCGCCTGGATGCGGACCGCCTCCGGCCCCAGACCCGCGACGATCCCCGACGCCCGGGCGAAGAGCAGGTCCCCGGTGAGGATCGCGACCTGGTTGCCCCACACCTCGTGCGCGCTCGGCGCCCCTCGGCGCAGGGGTGCCGAGTCCATGACGTCGTCGTGGTAGAGCGTCGCCAGGTGCGTCAGCTCCACGACGACGGCGGCGTCGAGCACCTCCGGGCGCTGCCCCTCGCCGAGCTGGGCGGCGAGCAGGGTCAGGAGCGGGCGGAGCCGCTTGCCGCCGGCGTCGATGAGGTGACGGGACGTCGTGTCCGCCAGGACGTCGGACTGCGTGACCGCGTCCCGCAACCGCTCCTCGACCAGCGCCAGACGACCCGTGAGGAGCTCGGCGAGCGCCGGGTCGGCCAGCGGCAGGGCGGCTCCGGTCACGGCAGGAAGACCGCGGCGTCGGCGAAGAACTCCAGCGCGGGCGACGGCAGGACGCCGAGCACGAGGGTACCGACCACGCCCAGGCCGATCGCGACGGCCGTGAAGCCCTCGGAGCGGACCACCGTCGTCGCCGCGCCGGGCGTCCCCTCGGGCTCGGTGAAGAACATGAGCACGATGAGCCGGACGTAGAAGAACACCGCGGCGGCGGAGGCCACCACGCCGACGACGGCGAGCCAGGCCAGGTCGCCCTCGACGGCCGCCGAGAAGACCGCGAACTTGCCCGTGAACCCGCCCGTCAGCGGGATCCCCGCGAACGACAGCAGGAAGAGCGCGAACGCTCCTGCCAGGAGCGGGTGGCGACGCCCGAGCCCGGACCACTGGGACACGTGCGTCGCCTCGGCGACGACGGCGCCGCCCTGGGCCGTGTTGACCTCGCGCACGAGCGAGACGATCGCGAAGGCGCCCACCGTCGCCAGGCCGTAGGCCAGGAGGTAGAAGAGCACCGAGGAGATGCCGCTCTGCGTGAGGGCCACGACGCCGACGAGGACGAAGCCCGCGTGGGCGATCGACGAGTACGCCAGCATCCGCTTGACGTCGGTCTGGACGATCGCGACCACCGTGCCGACCACCATCGTGACGACGGCGACGCCCCACAGGAGGGGCATGAGGTCCCACTCCAGCGGCGGCAGCACGACGTAGACCACCCGGAGCATCGCGCCGAACGCCGCGATCTTCGTGCAGGCCGCCATGAAGCCCGTGACGGCGGTCGGCGCACCCTGGTAGACGTCGGGCGTCCAGGAGTGGAACGGCACGGCGCCGACCTTGAAGAGCAGACCCACGAGCAGGAGGACCGCACCCGCGAGCAGCAACGGGTCCAGGCCGCTGGGCACGGCCGCCGCCGCCGCGATGTCGGCGAGCCGGACCGAGCCGGCGTAGCCGTAGACGAGCGCGGCGCCGAAGAGGAAGAAGGCGGACGCGAACGCGCCGAGGAGGAAGTACTTCATCCCGGCCTCCTGGCTGAGCAGGCGGCGACGGCGCGCCATGCCCGACAGGAGGTACAGCGGGAGCGACAGGACCTCGAGAGCGATGAAGAGCGTCAGCAGGTCGCCCGCGGCCGGGAAGATCATCATGCCGCCGAGCGCGAACAGCACGAGCGGGAAGGCCTCGGTCTGCGCCAGGCCCTTGCGCCGCGCGAGCTCCTCGTAGTCCGAGCCGGGAACCGCGGCGGCCGACGGCGCAAAGGCGTCCTCCCCCGCGTCCGTCCGGTCCGCCAGCACGAGGAGGGCGACGAGCCCGACCAGGACGACGACGCCCTGCAGCGCGAGGGCGGGACCGTCGACGAGCAGCGACCCGCCCAGCACCTCGATCCCGCCGGACTCGCGGACGTCCGTCCACAGCGCGGCCACGGAGACGAGAGCACCGGACAGGGCGACGAGCGCGAGCGCGAGCTGGACGGGACGGCGCGCCGACCGGGGCGCGAACGCCTCCACGAGGATGCCGACGACGCCCGCCCCGAGCACGAGGAGGACGGGCACCATCGGCGCCCAGGCGACCTCGGGTGCCTCGAAGGCCGCGTTCACTGGTCGCTCCCGTCGTTCGTGGTGGTGGTACTCGCGGCGTCGGCCCCGACGGTGGGCGTCGTGTCCTCGACGCCCACCTGCTCCAGCGACGTCTGCGCCGGGTCGCGCACGAGGTCCAGGGCCGGCGCCGGGTAGAAGCCGAGCACGAGCATGGCGGCGAGCAGCGGCCCGACCACCCACTTCTCGCGCGCGGACAGGTCCGGCGTGGTGGCCAGCTCCGGTCGCACGGCGCCCGTGAACACCCGCTGGTAGGTCAGCAGGACGTAGAGCGCGGCGAGCACGACGCCGAGGGTCGCGACGATCGCCGCCGCCGGGTGCGCCGTGAAGGTGCCGACCAGGACGAGGAACTCGCTGACGAAGGTCGACAGGCCGGGCAGGGACAGCGCGGACAGGCCGGCGACGAGGAACGTGCCGGCGAGCACCGGCGCCACCTTCTGCAGACCGCCGAAGTCGGCGATCCGCTGCGAGCCCCGGCGCGCCACGAGGAAGCCCGCCAGGAGGAACAGCGCCCCGGTGGAGAGGCCGTGGTTGACCATGTAGAACGACGATCCCTGGATGCTCACCGACGTGAACGCGAAGATGCCCAGCACGATGAAGCCGAAGTGGCTCACCGACGTGTAGGCGATGAGGCGCATGAGGTCCTGCTGGCCGATCGCGAGCAGCGCGCCGTAGAGGATCGAGACGACGGCGAGCACGATGATCACCGGCGCGGCCCAGCGGGACGCCTCCGGGAACAGCGGCAGGCAGAGCGTGAGCATCCCGAAGGTGCCGACCTTGTCCAGGACGCCGACGAGCAGCGCCGAGGTCCCCGCCGGGGCCTGCTCCGCGGCGTCCGGCAGCCAGGTGTGGACCGGCCACATCGGCGCCTTGATCGCGAAGGCGAGGAAGAACGACAGGAAGATGAGGCGCTCCGTGGTCGTCGACATGTCCGCGCCGACGAGGTCCTCGACGAGGAACGAGCCGGTGCCCGCCTGCAGGTACAGGGCGATGACGCCGACGAGCATGACGAGACCGCCGGCCAGCGAGAAGAGCAGGAACTTCACCGCGGCGTAGCGGCGCTGGAGCCCCCCGAACATTCCGATCATGAAGTAGACCGGGACGAGCATCGCCTCGAAGAGGACGTAGAAGAGGAAGAGGTCCCGCGCGGCGAAGATCGCCACCATGAAGGCCTCGAGCAGGAGGATCAGCGCGACGTAGTTCCGGATGCGCGTGCCGTCGTACGCGGGGGTCGCGCCCGTCGCGGGCGGGGCCAGGGTCGCCGTCGTCGTCCCGCCGGACCCGCCGACGACACCGGCCTCGGCGGCGGCGCCCGCGCCCGCGCCGGCCGGCGCGACGAGGTCCGGGTGCTCGCGCCACGCGGCGAGAACCACGAGCGGCACGAGGACGACGGAGAGCAGGACGAGCGCGAGGCCGACGCCGTCCACGCCGAGCGCCCAGCTCACGCCGAACGCCGGGATCCACGGCACGACGTGCTCGAGCTGGTGCTCGGCCGCGGCCGACGTGTCGAACTGCAGCGCGGCGAGCACGCCGAGCGCGAGCACCAGGAGGGAGACCGCCAGGCCGATCGTGCGGGCGTGCCGCCGTGCACCTGCGGGCAGCGCCCACAGCACGAGCGCGCCCACGACCGGCAGGACGACCATGGTCGTCAGCCAGGGGAAGCTCTGGTCAAGCATGGGTGATCTCTTCCCCTCAGATCCGGAAGGCCAGGACGACGGCGGCCAGGACGATCACGCCGAGCACCATGGTGGCGGCGTAGGACCGGACGAAGCCCGTCTGGAACCGACGCGCCACCTCGCCCGAGCCGGCGACGACCCGCGCGAGGCCGGTCGCCGCGCCGTCGACGACCTGACGGTCCCCGAAGACGAGCGAGCGGGTCAGGTACTGACCCGGACGCATGAGCACGGCCTCGTTGACGTCGTCCTGGTACAGGTCGCGACGCGCGGCGCGGGTCAGCACCGAGCCCCGCGGCGGGACGACGGCGACCGGGGCGGCCGCGTACTGCCGCCAGGCCAGGAACGCGCCGGCGGCGACGAGGACCAGGGTCAAAGCGATGAGGACAGGGACCGGGAGGACCGGCTCGTCGTGCTCCGCGTGCCCGAACACCGGCTCGAGCCAGTACTCGAACCCGCCGAAGTACAGGACGCCACCGAGGGCCACCGAGCCTGCCGCCAGGACCCACATCGGCCAGACCATGAGGCCCGGCGACTCGTGCGGGTGACGCACCGGCGCGTCGGGGTCCGGCGCGCTGCCGTGGCCGTCGTCCCACCGCCGCCGGCCGTGGAAGGTCATGAAGAACAGGCGCGACATGTAGAACGCCGTGATGCCGGCACCGAGGAGGGCGACCGTGCCGAACACCCAGGGCTGCCAGCCCTCGGCGCCGTTCGTCGCGAACGCCGACTCGATGATCTTGTCCTTGCTCCAGAACCCGGAGAAGGGAGGCACCCCGAGGATCGCCAGCCAGCCGAGGCCGAACGTGATCCACGTGGCCTTCATCGCCGTGGAGAGGGCACCGAACCGGCGCATGTTCACGTCGTCGTCCATGCCGTGCATGACCGACCCCGCGCCGAGGAACATGCCGGCCTTGAAGAAGCCGTGCGTCACGAGGTGGAAGATGGCGAACGCGTACCCGATGGGGCCCAGGCCCGCGGCGAGCATCATGTAGCCGATCTGCGACATCGTGGACGCGGCCAGCGCCTTCTTGATGTCGTCCTTGGCCGTACCGATGATCGCGCCGAACAGCAGCGTGAAGGCGCCGATGATCGCGACGACGAGGAGCGCGGTCGGCGCCCCGGCGTAGAGGGGGCCCGAGCGGACGACGAGGTAGACGCCGGCGGTGACCATCGTCGCGGCGTGGATGAGCGCCGAGACCGGCGTGGGGCCGGCCATCGCGTCGCCGAGCCAGGACTGCAGCGGGAACTGCGCGCTCTTGCCGGTGGCGGCGAGGAGCAGCATGAGGCCGGTCGCGGTGAGCAGCCCCTCGCTCGCGCCGCTCGCCGAGGCGAAGACCGTCTCGAAGTCCGTGGCACCGAACGTGGCGAAGAGGAGCCCGATCGCGATGATCATGCCGACGTCGCCGACGCGGTTGGCGACGAACGCCTTCTTCGCGGCCACCGCGTTGGGCAGCGCGTGGTTCCAGAACCCGATGAGCAGGTACGACGCGAGACCGACGCCCTCCCAGCCCACGAAGAGCAGGAGGTAGCTGTCCGCGAGGACGAGCAGGAGCATCGCCGCGACGAAGAGGTTGAGGTACGCGAAGAACCGCCGCCGGTCGCCGTCGTGCTCCATGTAGGCCACGGAGTAGACGTGGATGAGCGTGCCGACGAACGTCACGAGCATGACGAAGGTCAGCGACAGCGGGTCCAGGCGGAGGCCGGCGTCGAGGCTGAACGCCCCCGCGGGGATCCACGAGAACAGGTGCAGGTCCTGGACCCGCTCCTCGGCGGGCGAGCCCAGCATCGTCAGGAGCAGGACCGCCCCGACGACGAAGGAGCCGGCGGACGCGAGCACGCCGAGCCAGTGGCCCCAGGCGTCGGTACGCCGGCCGGCGAGCAGCAGCAGCGCCGCGGAGGCCAGCGGCAGGGCGATGAGCAGCCAGCCGAGCTCGAAGACGCCAGTCGCCGCGGTCGCCGCCACCACGCCTTCGCCGGTCGCTGCGGTCAGGGCAGCAGGAAGTGTCGTCACCGTCGCTCGCTCCTCAGCTCTTCAAGAGGTTGACGTCGTCGACCGAGGCCGAGCGGCGCGTCCGGTAGATCGCCACGATGATCGCGAGCCCGATGACGACCTCCGCGGCGGCCACGACCATGACGAAGAACGCCACGACCTGGCCCGTGAGGTCGCCGTGCATCCGCGCGAAGGTCACGAAGGCGAGGTTGGCGGAGTTGAGCATGAGCTCGATCCCGAGGAACACGATGATCGCGTTGCGGCGCAGCAGCACCGTGGTGGCCCCGATGGCGAAGAGCACGCCCGACAGCGCGAGGTAGTTCACCAGGTTCATCGGATGGGCTCCTCACCCGTGATCGACCGCTCCGGCGGCGTCGAACCGGTGCCGGGCACGGGGCCCAGGCCCTCGTCGGCACCCTCCAGGTGGCGCGTGGCCGCCGCCGCCGCGCTCGTGTCCAGGTGCACCTCGGCGACCGAGCGCTCCTGGCCCCGCACACGCAGGACGCGCGGCACCGACGCCTCGATCGGCCGCCCGTCGGGGCCGAGTGCGGGCACGTCCATCGCGTTGGTCCGTGCGTAGACACCGGGCGCGGGCAGCGGCGTGAGCCGGTCCCCGGCGGCGAGGCGCGCCTCGGCCCGCTCGCGCTGCCCGATCTTGCGCGTGACCCGCTCGCGGTGGGTCAGCACGATGGCGCCGACCGCAGCCGTGATGAGCAGGATGCCCACCGCCTGCAGGTTGAAGACGAAGTCCCCGAAGATCACACGCGCCACCCCGACAGGGTTCGACTCGGCGTTCGCGGCGGCGAGGCCCTGGGGGCGCAGGTCGGCGGCGTTGAGCACGACGCTCACGAGCACGACGGCGAGCCCGATCCCGAGCAGCGCGCCGAGCCAGCGCTGGCCCCGGATGGTCTCGACGAGCGAGTCCGACGCGTCGACGCCGACGAGCATGAGCACGAAGAGGAACAGCATCATGACCGCGCCGGTGTAGACGACCACCTGGACGACGCCCAGGAACGGCGCCTCCTGCGCGACGTAGAGGATGGCCAGGCAGATCATGACGACGACGACGCTCATGGCGGCGTAGACGGTGCGCCGGGAGAAGAGCAGGCCGCACGCCGCGAGCACCATGATCGGTGCGAGCACCCAGAACAGGACCGCCTCGGCGGTCGTCGTGCTGCCCGTCTCCGCCAGGGCGGTGACCAGCGGCCCGGTGACGACGCCACCGGGCAGGAGGGCTGCGCTCATCGTCCGTCCCCGTCCCGGCCGTGGTCGGCGGTCGCCCGCAGGGTCTCCAGCGCGGGCTCGTCCGGGCGGTACTGCGCCACCCAGTCGATCTGCTCGGGCACGGGACCGGTGACCGCGCCGCGGTAGTAGTCCGTGTCCTCCGTGCCCGGCACCATCGGGTGCGGCGCGGGCAGCATGCCCTCGGCCAGCGGCGCCAGCAGGTCCTGCTTCTCGTAGATCATCCCGGCTCGCGACGGTCCCGCGAGCTCGTACTCGTTCGTCATCGTCAGCGCCCGGGTGGGGCAGGCCTCGATGCACAGCCCGCAGAAGATGCAGCGCAGGTAGTTGATCTGGTAGACGCGGCCGTACCGCTCCCCGGGCGAGTACTGCCCGTCGGGCGTGTTGTCGGCACCCTCGACGTAGATCGCGTCGGCCGGGCAGGCCCAGGCGCACAGCTCGCAGCCGATGCACTTCTCCAGGCCGTCCGGGTACCGGTTGAGCTGGTGCCGCCCGTGGTAGCGCGGCTTCGTCGGCGCCTTCTCGAAGGGGTACTCCTCCGTGACGGTCGGCTTGAACATGTTCGCGATCGTCACGCCGAAGCCGGCGACCGGCGACAGCGCCTTGGCGATCGCCCCGCGCTCGGGGATGAGCGGCTCGTAGCCCGGCGCCGTGCCGTGCGCGCCGACCTCGCCGCCCTGCTCGCGCCGGGTGAGGTCCTTGTCAGCCACGGGTCTCCTCCTCGTCGGCGTCGGTCCGGGTCTCGGTGGGGCCACCGGCGGTCAGGGTGGCGGTGCTGCCCTCACCCCCGGCGTCCGTCCCCGCGGCCTCCTGCGCCCGCAGACGGGCGCGGCGGGGCGACGGCGGCAGGACCTGACCCGGCAACGGCGGGACAGGGTACCCGCCCGCGAACGGGTCGAACACCTCCGGCTCGGCCGCCGGCTCGGGCTCCTTGCGCTCCGGGATGAGGAACGTCACCGCGATGACGACGACGGCCAGGACCCCGAGCCCGATGAGCAGCGTCGTGAGGTCCACGTCCGTGAACTGGCGGACGCCCTGGATGACCGCGACGGCCACGATCCACACCAGCGCGACGGGGATGAGGACCTTCCAGCCGAACGTCATGAACTGGTCGTACCGGAAGCGCAGCAGCGTGCCGCGGATCCAGACGAACAGGAACATGAAGAACCAGAGCTTGGCCAGGAACCACAGGACCGGCCACCAGCCCTCGTTGAACATGCCGTCGTTGATCGCCGAGAGCGGCCACGGGGCCCGCCAGCCGCCGAAGAACAGCGTCGTGGCGATCGCCGAGACGTTGAGCATGTTGATGTACTCGGCGAGGAAGAACCACGCGAACTTCATCGAGGAGTACTCGGTCATGAAGCCCGAGACGAGCTCGCCCTCGGCCTCCGGGAGGTCGAACGGGAGGCGGTTGACCTCGCCGACCATCGAGATGAAGTAGATGACGAACGCCGGCAGCAGCGGCAGGAACCACCAGATCGTCGTCTGCGACTGGACGATCTGCGAGGTCGACATCGACCCGGCCAGCAGGAAGACGCTGACCAGCGACAGGCCCATGGCGAGCTCGTAGGAGATGACCTGGGCCGTCGAGCGCACCCCGCCGAGCAGCGGGTACGTCGAGCCGGAGGACCAGCCGCCGAGGACGATGCCGTACACGCCGAAGGAGGCCGCCGCGAGGATGTAGAGCACGGCGACCGGGAAGTCGGTCAGCTGCAGGGGCGTGACGACCCCGAACATGTTGACCGCCGGCCCCAGCGGGATGACCGCGAAGATCAGGAGCGAGGCGAACACCGAGATCATCGGCGCGACGATGTAGACGACCTTGTCGGCCGCCTTGACGTTCATGTCCTCCTTCACCAGGAGCTTCATGGCGTCGGCGAGCGACTGCAGGAGGCCGAACGGCCCGTGCACGTTCGGGCCGGGCCGGACCTGCATCCGGGCGACGACCTTCCGCTCGAACCAGATCGCGACGAGCACGCTGGTGAGGAGGAAGACGACGATGCCGACCGCCTTGATCAGGACGATCCACCACGTGTCGTTGCTGAAGTCCGCGGGGACGACGGCGCCCCCGCCGACCGCGGCGAGCACCTGCGGGCCCATGCCCATCACTGCCCCTCCCCGTCGTTCGCCGCGACGGCCAGCGCCGCCGGCTGCACCCGGACGACCGCACCCGCGTCGACGCCGAGCGTCGGGCGGACCGTCGAGCCGGTCGAGTTCTGCGGCAGCCACACGACGCCGTCCGGCATCGGCGTGACCACCAGCGGCAGGGTGACCTGCCCCCGGTCCGTGCGGACGGTGACCGCGTCCCCGGTGCCGACGCCGAGCTCGGCCGCGTGGCCCGCGGACAGCCGCAGCACCGGGCGCTGCGCCGTGCCCGCGAGGAAGCGCTCGCCGTCCTGGCAGCGCCCCGCGTCCAGCAGCAGGTGCCAGGTCGCGAGGACCGCCTCGCCGGAGCCGAGGCGCGGCGGCTCGGCGTAGGCGACCTCGGGGGCGGCGCCCCGGGCGCCGTCCCAGCCACCGAGCTGCTCGATCTCCGCGTGCACCTGGCTGACCGCCCGCAGGCCGAGGGGGACGTCCATCGCGTCCGCGAGGGCGTCCAGGACCCGGTGGTCGGGCATCGCGGTCGAGGTCAGCGCCTGCGGGAACGGACGCGGACGGCCCTCCCAGTTCACGAAGGTGCCGGCCTTCTCCACGGGCGGGGCCACGGGCAGGACGACGTCGGCGAGCTCCGTCACCGCGGAGGACCGCACCTCCAGGGAGACCACGAAGCCGGCCGTCTCCAGCGCCCGCCGGGCGAGCGCCGGGTCCGGCAGGTCCGCCGGGTCGACGCCCCCGACGACGAGGCCGCCGAGCGTGCCGTCCGCCGCCGCCGCGAGGATCGCCGCCGTGTCCCGACCAGGCTGCGCCGGCAGGCTCTCGACGCCCCACACCGTGGCCGTGTCGACCCGGGCCCGGCCGTCCTCGACGAGCCGGCCGCCGGGCAGCAGCCCGGGCAGCGTGCCCATCTCGACCGCGCCGCGCTCGCCCGCACGGCGCGGGATCCACGCGAGGCGCGCCCCGGTCCGGCGGGCGAGCCGCAGGGCAGCGCTCAGCCCGCCGCGGACACCCGCGAGCCGCTCGCCGACGAGGACCACGGCGTCCGGCCCGAGGGCCGCGGCGGCGTCGCCGAGCACGTCCGGCGCACCGGCCTCGAGCGCGTCGAGCACCTCGGCCTCCGTGCCCGGCGCCGCCGGGACGAGGGTGCCGCGCAGGCGCTCGACACCGCGGCTGGCGAAGGGGGCGACGGCGAAGACCTGCGTGCGGTGCGCCGTGACGCCCTTGCGCAGCCGCAGGAACACGATGCCGCCCTCGTCCTCGGGCTCGAACGCCGCGAGCAGGACGGCGGACGCCTTCTCCAGGTCGGCGAAGGTCACCGACATCGGCGTCCCGGCGACGTGGTGGGCGAGGAAGGCCTCCTCCTCCGCCGAGTGCGGCCTGGCGCGGTGGTCGACGTCGTTGGTGCCGAGCGCCACGCGGGCGAACTTCGCGTACGCGTAGGCGTCCTCGAGCGTCACGCGGCCGCCCGGCAGCACGCCGACGCCGCCCGCGGCACGGGCCGCGGCGAGGCCCTCGGCCGCCGCCTCCAGCGCCTCGTTCCAGCTCGCGGGGCGCAGCTCGCCGCGCGAGCCGTCGCCCGCGCGGTCCCGCACGAGCGGGACGGTCAGACGGTCCGGCATGCCCTGCCACGGGAAGGCGAAGCGGTCCTTGTCGGAGATCCACTCCTCGTTGACCGCCGGGTCGTCCGCCGCGAGGCGCCGGAGCACCACGCCGCGCCGGTGGTCGACGCGGATCGCGGCGCCGTTGCTGTCGTGCTCGGCGACGCCCGGCGTGGAGACGAGGTCGAACGGCCGCGACCGGAACCGGTAGGCGGCGTTGGTCAGCGCACCGACCGGGCAGATCTGGATCGTGTTGCCCGAGAAGTACGAGGAGAACGGGCGTCCGGAGGTGTCGACCGTCGCCTGGCCCGCGGGACCGGCCGGGTCCTGCGCGGGGACCCCCGTCGCCGCGCCGACCGGCGAGCCGTCGGGCTGGACGCCCCGGTAGACCTCCGGTGCCTGGGCGTCGCCGAAGCCGAGCACACCCGGGTCGAAGACGCCGATCTGCTGCTTGATGCCGCGCATCTGCAGGTCGATGAAGGGGTCGCCCGCGATCTCCTCGGAGAACCGCGTGCAGCGCTGGCACAGGACGCAGCGCTCGCGGTCCAGGAGGATCTCGGTCGAGATCGCGATGGGCTTGGGGAACGTCCGCTTGACGTCGTGGAACCGGCTCGTCGCGCGCCCGTTGCTCATCGCCTGGTTCTGCAGGGGGCACTCGCCGCCCTTGTCGCACGTGGGGCAGTCCAGCGGGTGGTTGATGAGCAGGAGCTCCATGACGCCGTGCTGCGCCTTGTCCGCCACCGCGGAGGTGCGCTGCGTCCGCACGACCATGCCGGGCGTCGCCTCGAGCGTGCACGAGGCCTGCGGCTTGGGCATCGGGCGGACGTTGCCCTCGCGGTCCGGGGTCGAGACCTCCACGAGGCACTGCCGACACGCCCCGACGGGGGCGAGCAGCGGGTGGTCGCAGAACCGCGGGATCTGGATGCCGATCTGCTCGGCGGCGCGGATGACCAGCGTCCCCTTGGGGACCGCCACCTCGACGTCGTCGATGGTGAAGGTCACCAGGTCGACCTTCGCGACCTCGGAGCCCGAGGGCTGGGGCGTCGTCGTCGTCATGCTCCTGCCGTTCCTGCGGTCGCTCCGCTCAGCGCCGGGGACCGGCGCGAACGGGGGGTGTACTCGAACAGCGCGGACGCCGCCGGGTCGAAGGGGCACGCGCCGCCGTCGATGTGCGCCTCGAACTCCTCACGGAACAGGGCGATGCCCGAGGTGATCGTCGACGTCGCGCCGTCGCCCAGGGCGCAGAACGCCCGGCCGAGGATGTTGTCGCAGACGTCGAGCAGGGTGTCGAGGTCCTCGCGCGTGCCGTGGCCGTGCTCGATCCGGGCGAGCACCTGCTTGAGCCAGTACGTGCCCTCGCGGCAGGGCGTGCACTTGCCGCAGGACTCGTGCGCGTAGAACTCGGCCCAGCGCGTGATGGCCCGCACCACGCACGTCGTCTCGTCGAAGATCTGCAGCGCGCGGGTGCCGAGCATCGACCCCGCCGCGCCGACGGACTCGTAGTCGAGCGGCACGTCGAGGTGCTCGTCGGTGAAGAGCGGCGTGGAGGACCCGCCGGGGGTCCAGAACTTCAGCTTCTTGCCGCCCCGCATGCCGCCTGCCATGTCGAGCAGCTCACGCAGCGTGATGCCCAGCGGTGCCTCGTACTGGCCCGGACGCGTGACGTGGCCCGACAGCGAGAAGAGGCCGTAGCCCGCCGACTTCTCCGTGCCCATCGCGCGGAACCAGTCGACGCCGCCGGCCACGATGGACGGGACGGACGCGATGCTCTCGACGTTGTTCACGACCGTCGGCCGCGCGTACAGGCCGGCGACCGCCGGGAACGGCGGCTTGAGGCGCGGCTGGCCGCGGCGGCCCTCGAGGGAGTCCAGCAGCGCCGTCTCCTCGCCGCAGATGTACGCGCCCGCGCCGGCGTGCACGGTGAGGTCGAGGTCGAAGCCCGAGCCCAGGACGTCCTTGCCGAGGAAGCCCGCCTCGTACGCCTCCTCGACGGCGCGCAGCAGCCGCCGGTAGACGTGCAGCTCCTCCCCGCGCAGGTAGATGAAGGCGTGGTGGCAGCCGATCGCGAAGGACGTGATGATCGAGCCCTCGACGAGCAGGTGGGGGCTCGCCATCATCAGCGGCGTGTCCTTGCAGGTGCCCGGCTCGGACTCGTCGGCGTTGACGACGAGGTAGCGGGGGCCGCCGTCGGGCTGGGGCAGGAAGCTCCACTTCAACCCGGTCGGGAAGCCGGCGCCGCCGCGGCCGCGCAGCCCGGAGTCCTTGACCATGGAGACGAGCTCGCCCGGGTCGATGGTCAGCGCCTTGCGCAGCGCGTCGTACCCGCCGTGCCGACGGTACGTGTCCATCGTCCAGGAGCGGTCCTCGCCCCAGGTCCGGCTGAGGACCGGCGTCAGGGTCGTGGTCATCACGCCTCCTCCGTCGCGTTCGTGTCACGACCGGTCTCGGTGTCGTGCGAGCCGCCGCTCGGCGGGGCCGCCGGCTGGTCGACGCTCGAGTGCTCGTCACCGGGTCCCGCCGTCGTGGGGACCTCGTCGGCGGCGCCCTCGGGCGTGGCGGGCGTCGGCTCCACGGAGGGCTCGTCGCCACCGCCGGCGTCGACGTGCCCCGGGGCCGTCCAGCCCTGCTCCTGCGCCAGGCGCCACCCGGCCAGGGTGGGCTCGCCCGCACCGACGCCCTCGTCCGCGCGCCCGTCGGGGAAGCCCGCGAGGACGCGTGACATCTGCTTGAAGGTGCACACCGACGACGCACCGCGCGACGGCGCGACCTGCTCCCCGGCCCGCAGCCGGTCGACGATCGCCCGCGCCGTGTCGGGGGTCTGGTTGTCGAAGAACTCCCAGTTGATCATCACGACCGGCGCGTAGTCGCACGCCGCGTTGCACTCGACCCGCTCGAGGGTGATCTTCCCGTCCGCCGTCGTCTCGTCGTGGCCGACGCCGAGGTGCTCGGAGAGCTCCTCGTAGATCGCGTCGCCGCCCATGATCGCGCAGAGCGTGTTCGTGCAGACGCCGACGGTGTACTCGCCGTTGGGGTGGCGCTTGTACTGGGAGTAGAACGTCGCGACCGCGGAGACCTCCGCCGTCGTGAGTCCCAGGCTCTGCGCGCAGAACGCGATCCCGTCCGGGGTGACGTAGCCGTCCTCGGACTGGACCAGGTGCAGCAGCGGCAGGAGCGCCGACATCGGGTCCGGGTACCGCCCCTTGGCGATCTCCGCGTCGCGCGTCATGCGCTCGAGCTTCGCGCCCTCGTAGGGCTCGTACGTCGTGGTCGCCATCAGCGGTCCACCCCTCCCAGCACGGGGTCCAGGGCGGCGACCGCCACGACGACGTCGGCCACCTGGCCGCCCTCGCACATGAGCGACACGCCCTGCAGGTTGTTGAACGACGGGTCCCGGAAGTGGGCGCGGTACGGGCGCGTGCCGCCGTCGGAGACGAGGTGCACCCCGAGGATCCCGCGCGGGTGCTCGACGGCCTGGAACACCTGGCCGGCCGGGACCCGGAAGCCCTCCGTGACGAGCTTGAAGTGGTGGATCAGGGCCTCCATGGAGGTGCCCATGATCGTCTTGATGTGGTCGAGCGAGTTGCCCATGCCGTCCGAGCCGATGGCCAGCTGCGCCGGCCACGCGATCTTCTTGTCGGCGACCATGACGGGGCCGGGGCCCATAGCCTGGAGGCGGTCCAGCGCCTGCTCGACGATCCGCATCGACTGGTAGCACTCCTCGATCCGCAGCACCGTGCGGGAGAAGGAGTCCGCGTCCGTGGAGACCGGCACGTCGAAGTCGTACGTCTCGTAGCCGCAGTACGGGTCGGCCTTGCGCAGGTCGTACGGCAGCCCCGCCGAGCGCAGCACGGGCCCGGTGATCCCCAGCGCCATGCAGCCGGTGAGGGACAGGTGCCCGACGCCGACCGTGCGCCCCTTGTAGATCGGGTTGCCCAGCATGAGGTCCTCGAGCTGGCGGATGTAGCCGCGCATGACGCCGAGGGACTCCCGCACGGTGTCCAGCGCCCCGGGCGGGATGTCCTGGACGACGCCGCCGGGGCGGACGTACGCGTGGTTCATCCGCAGGCCGGTGACCAGCTCGAAGATCTTGAGGATCTCCTCGCGCGCCGTGAAGCCCTGGGTCATGATCGTCGTGGCGCCCAGCTCGTTGCCGCCCGTCGCGAGGGCGACGAGGTGGGACGAGATCCGGTTGAGCTCCATCATGAGAACCCGGATGACCGTGGCGCGCTCGGGCACGTCGTCGGTGATGCCGAGGAGGCGCTCCACGCCGAGGCAGTACGCGACCTCCTGGAAGAAGGGCGCGAGGTAGTCCATGCGGGTGCAGAACGTGGGGCCCTGGGACCAGGTCCGGAACTCCATGTTCTTCTCGATGCCGGTGTGCAGGTAGCCGATGCCGGCGCGGGCCTCGGTCACCGTCTCGCCGTCGATCTCGAGCATGAGCCGGAGCACGCCGTGCGTCGACGGGTGCTGCGGCCCCATGTTGACGACGATGCGCTCCTCGCCGAGGCGCGCGGCCTCCTCGGCGATCTGCGACCAGTCGCCGCCGCCGGCCTCGAACGTGGGGACGCCGTCGTCGTCGCCGACGATCGATCCGGCCGCGCGGAAGCCCGCGCCGGGGGCGCCTGCCGTGGCGCCGTGGGTGGTGGCAGACATCAGCTGTACGACCTCCGCGTGTCGGGCGGCGGGATGTGCGCGCCCTTGTACTCGACCGGGATGCCACCCAGGGGGTAGTCCTTGCGCTGCGGGTGCCCGGGCCAGTCGTCGGGCATCTGGATCCGCGCCAGGCCGGGGTGACCGTCGAAGACGATCCCGAAGAAGTCCCAGGTCTCGCGCTCGTGCCAGTCGTGGCCCGGGTAGACGTCGACCGTCGTGGGGACGTGCGGGTCGGAGTCGCTCAGGGCGACCTCGAGACGGACGCGGCGCGAGTGGGTCACCGAGTACAGGTGGTAGACGGCGTGGAGCTCCCGGCCCTCGTCGTGCGGGTAGTGCACCCCGGAGACACCGAGGCCGAGCTCGAAGCGCAGGTCCGGGTCGTCGCGCAGTGCGCGGCACACCGTGACGAGGTGCTCGCGGTGGACGAAGAGCGTCAGCTCCTCGCGGTCGACGACGACCTTCTCCACGGCCGCGTCGAACGCCGTGCCGCCCTCCTCGAGGACCTCGGTCAGGACGTCGACGACCTCGTCGAAGTAGCCCCCGTAGGGCCGCTCGCTCGGGCCGGGCATGGCGATGGTCCGGACGAGCCCGCCGAACCCGGACGTGTCGCCGCCCTGGGACGAGCCGAACATCCCGGTCCGGACGTCCACGACGTCGATCCGCGTGCGCGTGCCCACCTGCGCGAGCGCGTTGTCCGCGTGGCCCTGGTGCGCCGCCTCGCTCGCCGTCTGCGGCGTGTCGGCCGACGGCGTGCCGACGGCGGCCTCGCCGCCCTTCGCCGCCGCCGCGGCGTCCTTCTGCTCGGCCGACGCGCCGTCGGACGTCGAGGGGGTGTCGCTCACCGCAGCAGGCCCTTCATCTGGGACGTCGGCGTGGCCATCATCGCGGCCTCCTCGGCCGCGCGCGCGGCCTTCTCCCGGTTCACGCCGAGCGGCTCGTTCCGCACCTGCTCGTGCAGGGTGAGGATCGCGTTGAGCAGCATCTCGGGCCGCGGGGGGCAGCCGGGCAGGTAGACGTCCACCGGGATGATGTGGTCGACGCCCTGGACGATGGCGTAGTTGTTGAACATCCCGCCCGACGAGGCGCACACGCCCATCGAGATGACCCACTTCGGCTCGGACATCTGGTCGTAGACCTGCCGGACGACCGGGGCCATCTTCTGGCTCACGCGGCCCGCGACGATCATGAGGTCCGCCTGGCGCGGGGAGGCCCGGAAGACCTCCATGCCGAACCGGGAGATGTCGAACCGGGGCGTGCCCGTCGCCATCATCTCGATGGCGCAGCAGGCGAGGCCGAAGGTCACCGGCCACATCGACGCCTTGCGGGTGAGGCCGACGGCCTTCTCCAGGGTCGTCAGCAGGAACCCGGACGGTGCTGCTTCCTCGATGCCCATGGCGGCCCCTCCTTCCTTGCAGGTGATCGGGCAGGTCCGGCAGGTCTGGAACTGCGTGGTCGGTGCTCGCTGTGTGGTCGTGCTCTGGTCGGTGCTCCGGCCGCGCGGCGGGCCCCGGGGGCACCCGGCCGGTCGGTCGTCCGCGTCAGTCCCAGTCCAGCCCGCCGCGGCGCCACTCGTAGACGAACGGCACCGTGATGAGGGCGAGGAAGGTGAGCATCGAGACGACGCCGAAGAGGCCGAGCATCCCGAAGGACACGGCCCACGGGTACATGAAGACGACCTCGATGTCGAAGATGATGAAGGTCATCGCGACGAGGTAGTACTTGATCGGGAACCGGCCGCCGCCGACGGCGTGCGGCGTCGGGTCGATGCCGCACTCGTAGGCCTCGAGCTTCGCCCGGTTGTACCGCCGCGGCCCGAGGATCCAGCTGGCGCCGACGCCACCGAGGGCCAGGACGGCGCCGATGCCCATGAGGACGAGGATCGGGACGTACGGGTTGCTCATCGAGCCCTCCAGTGGTGCAGGCCGTCCCGGCGCGACGTCGCGAGGCCGGGGACGGGGTGTCCGGCCAACCTACCGCCCGCCGCACCGAGACCGGTGCGCCGGGCCGTGGCCCCGACAGAGTGTGGTCGTCTCATGCCGCCGGTGCAATTCTCGACAGCGCGGAGATCACCCGGTCCGAGACGTCCCCGCCGCGGGGCTCGTAGACGTCCGCGAGCAGCTTGAGCGTGAACCGCATGAGCGCCGGCCGCGGCAGCCCGTACCGGGTGAGGAAGCGCATCGCCCGGGGGTCCTCGATGATCTTCGTGAAGACCCGGCCGAGCGTGTAGTAGCCGCCGAGCTGGTCGGCCATCGCCCGCGGGTACGTCGCGAGCGTGGCCTCCCGGGCGGCGTCGGTCCGGCGGGACCGCGCCTGCGCGACGATCTCCGCCGCGGTCCGTGCCGCCTGCATCGCGTAGGCGATGCCCTCGCCGTTGAACGGGTTGACCATGCCGCCGGCGTCGCCGACGAGCAGGACACCGCGGGTGTAGTGCGGCTTGCGGTTGAACGCCATCGGCAGCGCCGCGCTGCGCACGGGGCCCAGCGGCGCGTCCGGGTCGAAGCCCCACTCCGGCGGCGCGTGGACGATCCACCGGCGCAGCAGGTCCTTGTAGTCGACCTTGGCGGTCGACGCCGTCGAGCTCACCGTGCCCAGGCCGACGTTGGCGGTGCCGTCGCCGAGGCCGAAGATCCACCCGTAGCCCGGCAGCAGGTCGGACCGGCCCGGCTCCCCGTCCCAGAGCTCGAGGTGGGACTCCATCCAGTCGTCGTGGCTGTTCGGGGTCGCGAAGTAGGTCCGCGCCGCGACGCCCATCGGGCGCTTCTGGTCTTTCTCCAGGCCGAGCGCGAGCGCGAAGCGGCCCGAGACGCCGTCGGCGGCGACGACCACCGGGGCCCGGTACGTCTCCTCCTCGCCCGCCTTGCGTCCCGCCTCGTCCACCGGCCGCGCGACGACGCCGACGACGCGGCCCGTCCGCTCGTCCACGACGGGCCCGGTGACGGAGCGCTGCTCGAGGATCCGCGCGCCGGCGGCGCGGGCGTGCCGGGCGAGGGTGTCGTCGAAGTCCTTGCGGGTGCGGCTCACGCCGTAGTCGGGGAACGCGTCGAGGTCCGGCCACGGCAGCTCGAGGCGGTGCCCGCCGCCGTAGACGCGCAGGCCCCGGTTGCGGATCCAGCCGTCCTCCTCGCGCATCTCGACGCCCATGGCGACGAGCTCGCGGACGGAGCGGGGCGTGAAGCCGTCGCCGCACACCTTCTCGCGCGGGAAGGCGGTCTTCTCCAGCACCAGCACGTCCAGGCCCGCGACCGCGAGGTAGTAGGCGGCGGTGGAGCCGGCGGGGCCGGCGCCGACGACGATGACGTCGGCGTCCTGGGAGTCGGGCAGCGGTGGCACCACGCCTGGTCCGTCCTTGTGAAGACGTTCACGAACTGGGGCGAGCCCAGTCTAGACACCGCCGCGGACCCCACCGGCCGGCGCCTCAGCACCGGCCCAGCCCCCGAGCGGTACCCCACTGCCGCCCGGCGCCGCCGTCACTCCGGGCGCTGCGCCCGGTGCATCGCGACGATCCCGCCGCTGAGGTTTCGGTAGGCCACGTCCCGCCAGCCGGCGCCGCGCACGAGTCGGCCCAGCCCCTCCTGGTCCGGCCAGGCGCGGATCGAGTCCGCGAGGTAGACGTACGCGTCCGGCTCGCGGGACACCGCGCGGGCCAGCGGCGGCAGCGCCCGGACGAGGTACTCCAGGTAGAGCGTCCGGAACGGGACCCACGTCGGGGTCGAGAACTCCGTGACCACGAGCCGGCCGCCGGGCCGGGTCACCCGGAGCATCTCGCGCAGCGCCGCGCCGGTGTCGACCACGTTGCGCAGCCCGAAGGAGATCGTCACCGCGTCGAAGGAGGCGTCGGCGAACGGCAGGCGCGTCGCGTCGCCCGCCGTGAAGGGCAGGTCCGGCCGGCGCCGCTTGCCCTCCCGCAGCATCCCGACGGAGAAGTCGCACGGGACGACGTCGACGCCGGCGGCCGCGAACGGCTCGCTCGAGGTGCCGGTGCCGGCGGCCAGGTCCAGGACACGGTCCCCCGGCCGCGCGTCGACCGCGCGGATCGTCGCCGCCCGCCACCGCCGGTCCTGGCCGAGGGAGATGACGTCGTTCGTGAGGTCGTACCGGCGGGCGATCCCGTCGAACATGGCCGCGACCTCGTGGGGCCGCTTGTCCAGGCTGGCGCGCATGGCCGCCAGTGTCGCAGGTGCGACGGGGCCGTCCGGTGTGGCGGACGTCTCCCCCTGCCGACCCCTGCGGCCCCCGTCCGAGGCGCTCCTCTCAGTCGGCACGGCCTACGCTGGTCCGTCGTGAGCACCGTGCCGCTGCCCGGCCGCCGAGCCGGCGCGTCCGTCCGCGGCGGCCTCGGCGCCGCGGGCGCCGCGAGAGACGCCGGCGCTGCCGGGGCACCGACGCTCCGCGGCACCGTCGTCGGGCCGCTCGTGTCGCGCACCGTCGCGTTGGACCCGGCCGACCTCCCTGCCGACCTCCTGAGCCTCCTGCCGGCCGACGGCGGCCTGGCGTGGGTGCGCCGGGGCGACGGCGTCGTGGCGTGGGGCGAGCTGCTCCGGGTCGAGACCGCCGGCGACGACCGCTTCGCCGCCGCGGAGGACGCCTGGCGGACGCTCATGGCCACGGCGGTGGTCCGGGACGAGGTCGGCGTGCCGGGCACCGGTCCGGTGGCTTTCGGCTCCTTCGCGTTCGCCGCGGGCTCGCCCGCGGGCGGCGTCCTCCTGGTACCCCGGGTCGTCGTCGGACGCCGGGGGACCTCCGCCTGGGTGACCACGCTCGACGTCGGCGCGGTGAGCGCGGCGCCACCACTGCGTCCGACGGCGCCCCCGGCAGGCCCCGGTGCGGTGGCCTTCGCCGACGGCGCGCGGTCGGCCGAGGGTTGGCAGGAGGCGGTCCGGACCGCCCTCGGGGCGATCCGCGCGGGCGAGCTCGACAAGGTGGTCCTCGCCCGCGACGTGGTCGCGCGGACCGCCGAGCCCCTCGACCCCCGCTGGGTCCTGGCACGGCTCGCGTACGACTACGCCTCGTGCTGGACGTTCGCCGTCGACGGGCTGCTCGGGGCGACGCCGGAGCTGCTGCTGCGCAGCGAGAAGGGGCTGGTGACCTCCCGCGTGCTCGCCGGCACCATCCGCCGCACCGGTGACGACCAGGCCGACATGGCCCGCGCCGCCGTCCTCGCGCACTCCTCCAAGGACCTCGAGGAGCACGAGTACGCGGTCGAGTCCCTCACGCGGGCGCTGGAGCCGTTCTGCTCCTCGACGAACGTGCCCGAGACGCCGTTCGTCCTGCACCTGCCCAACGTGCTCCATCTGGCGACGGACGTCACGGGCGTCCTGCGCGCGGAGGCCGAGGGTGCTGCCGGTGGCGCGGGCGCGCAGCCGGCAGGCACGGCCGGCCTCCCGACGAGCCTCGGCCTCGCGGCCGCCCTGCACCCGACGGCGGCGGTCGCCGGCACCCCCACCGGGGCGGCCTGCGCACTCATCGCCGAGGTCGAGGGCATGGACCGGGCCCGGTACGCCGGACCGGTCGGCTGGATGGGGGCCGACGGCGACGGGGAGTGGGGCATCGCGCTGCGCAGCGCGGAGCTGGACCCGACCGACCCGCGGCGCCTGCGGCTCTTCGCGGGGTGCGGCATCGTCGCCGCGTCCGACCCCGAGTCGGAGCTCGCGGAGTCCGAGGCGAAGCTCGAGCCGATGCGCTCCGCCCTACGCAGCTCCTGACGGCGCGCCCTGCTCGCCTCCCCGACGGGCGTGGCGCGCGTGCTCGACGCTGCCGGGGCACGGCGCGCCTCAGCGCCACCCGCGGCGCGGTGGTCGATCATGGCCCGGAGCGGACACCAGGTCCGCAGGCGGTCCTGATCCCCCGCGCGTAGCCTCGGCACGCGAAGCCCACCGGACGCGCGCGGCGAGGAGGTGCCCATGGACGGCTCCCCCTCCGACACGCCGCCGACCGTCCTGCTGGACGACAGCCACGGCACCTGGACCGCGGTCGCCGTCGACGACGCGTGGGCCGCCATGGTCGGCCGGCCGGTCGACCGGCTGACCGGCAGCGTCATCGGCGGGCTCCTCGACGACCGGTTCGCCGCCGAGCGCCTCGCGCGCCTCTGCGACCTCGCGGACCTCACCGGCAGCCGCAAGCAGGTGACGCTCACCTCGGCGCGGGACGTGGTCCTGCGCGCCGCCGTCGAGCCCACCGTCGACGACGACGGCCGGCGGCTGCTGCGACTCGTCGTCGTCCCCGGCGGGGGCGAGCCCGCCCCGCCCGCCACGGGCGAGGAGCTCGTCGTCGTCTTCGACCGGGAGCTGCGCGGCGTGGAGATCGACGACGCCCTCCTGCAGATCACCGGGCTGTCGCGGGACCAGGTGGTCGGGCACACCAACCGGGAGATGGGCTACCCGCCCCACCTGGCGGACCTCTGGGACGGCCACCACCGCGCGGTGCTCACGACGGGCGCCACGCACGTCCTCGAGTACGAGCTGCCGACGGTGGCAGGCCCCCGGACGTTCCGCACCGTCATCGCGCCGCTGTGGGACGGCACCGGCGCGCCGGTCGCCGTCCGGGTGGCGTCGCGCGACCTCAGCAGCGAGCGCCTCGAGGCGGCCACCCGGCCCGCGACCGGGGGCACGTCGGCGATGTGGTTGCGGCTGCAGCCCTCCCCGGGTGCCGCGTCGACGGCGCGGGCGCACGCCCGCGACTGGCTCGAGCGGCACCTGCCCGGGCGCCCCGTGGACCCGGCCCTCCTGGCGGTGTCGGAGCTCGTGACCAACGCCGCCCTGCACGCCGGGACCGACCTCGTGCTGCAGGTCTCGCACGTCGACGGCGGGACCGTGCGCGTCGAGGTCTGGGACGCCAGCAGCGTCGTGCCGGTGATCGGCCGGCCCGGCACGGTCGGTGGCCGGGGCCTGGCCCTCGTCGAGATCCTGTCCACGGAGTGGGGC
>NZ_CAMPHH010000013.1 GCF_946885855.1 uncultured Actinotalea sp.
CGGGTCGGACGACGTCGGGATGATGACCGGGGACAGCAGCGTCAACCCGGGCGCCCCGATCATCTGCTGCACCGCGGAGATCCTCGCGAACATCGCGCTGCGCACCGGCGAGGGCGTGGCCGAGGCGCCCGGGCACCAGGACGACCCCGCGGTGCCGGGCGAGGACGCCGTCGGCCAGGTCGTCATGGACGAGTTCCACTTCTACGCCGACCCCCAGCGCGGCTGGGCCTGGCAGGTCCCCCTCCTCGAGCTGCCCCGGACCCAGTTCCTGCTGATGTCCGCGACGCTCGGCGACACCGCGTTCTTCGCCGAGGACCTCCAGCGGCGCACCGGCGTGCCGGTCGCCGAGGTGACGAACGCCGAGCGGCCGGTGCCGCTGACCTTCTCCTACGTCGTGGAGCCGCTGCACGAGGTCGTCGAGGAGCTCGTCCAGACGCACCGCGCCCCGGTGTACCTCGTCCACTTCACGCAGAAGGACGCCGTCGAGCGCGCCCAGGCGCTGCTGTCGACCACCGTCGCCTCCCGCGAGCAGCGGGACCGGATCGCCGCGGAGCTGGGCGCGTTCCGGTTCGGCACGGGTTTCGGCAAGACGCTCTCGCGCCTGCTCCGCCACGGGGTGGGCGTCCACCACGCGGGGATGCTGCCGCGCTACCGGCGCGTCGTCGAGCGGCTCACGCAGCAGGGCCTGCTCACCGTCGTGTGCGGCACGGACACCCTGGGCGTGGGCATCAACCTGCCGATCCGCACCGTGGTGCTCACCTCGCTGGTGAAGTACGACGGCGTGCGGATGCGGCACCTGTCCGCCCGGGAGTTCCACCAGATCGCGGGCCGGGCGGGCCGCGCGGGGTACGACACGGTCGGTGAGGTGCTCGTCATGGCGCCGGACCACGTCATCGAGAACCGCAAGCTCCTGGCCAAGGCCGGGGACGACCCGAAGAAGCTCCGGAAGATCGTCCGCAAGAAGGCGCCCGAGGGCGCGGTGAACTGGACGGACAAGACCTTCGAGCGGCTTCGCGACGCCCCGCCCGAGCCGCTGACGTCGAGCTTCGCGGTGACCCACGCCATGGTGCTCAACGTGCTGTCACGCCCGGGCGACCCCGTCGCGGCGATGCGCCGCCTGCTCACGGACAACCACGAGCCGGAGGCGGCCCGGGGGCGCCACGTGCGCCAGGCCGTGCGGATCTACCGCTCGCTGCGGACCGCCGGCGTCGTCGAGCGGGTGCGCCGGGCGGACGGTCCGGGCTGGACCGTCCGGCTCACCGTCGACGTGCCGCCGGACTTCGCGCTCAACCAGGCCCTGTCCCCCTTCGCCTACGCCGCGCTCGACGTGCTGGACCGCGAGGCGCCGTCGTACGCCCTGGACGTCGTCTCGGTCGTCGAGGCGATCCTCGACGACCCGCGCCAGGTCCTCGCCGCCCAGGAGAACCGGGCCCGCGGCGAGGCGGTCGCCGCGATGAAGGCCGAGGGCTACGACTACGACGAGCGCATGGCGCTGCTCGAGGACGTCACCTACCCCAAGCCCCTCGCCGAGCTGCTCGAGGCCACCTTCACGATCTACCGGCGGGCGAACCCGTGGGTCGCCGACCACCAAGTCTCGCCGAAGTCGGTGGTGCGGGACCTGCACGAGCGGGCCATGACCTTCACCGAGTTCGTCTCCGTGTACGGGCTGGAGCGCACCGAGGGCGTGCTGCTGCGCTACCTCGCCGACGCCTACCGGACGCTGCGGCAGACCGTGCCGCCCGAGCGCCGCGACGAGCAGCTCGAGGACCTGGTCGAGTGGCTGGGCGAGCTCGTCCGCGGCACCGACTCCAGCCTCCTGGACGAGTGGGAGCGGCTGCGCGACCCCGAGGCCTTCGCCGACGGCGCCCCGGCACAGGCCGACGACGGCGTCGCGGCCACCCGGGTCACCGCCAACCGGCGCGCGTTCCGGGTGCTCGTCCGCAACGCGCTCTTCCGGCGGGTCGAGCTCGCCGCCCGCGAGCGCTGGGAGGCGCTCGGGGCCCTCGGCGACGTGGACACCGACGGCGCGGCATGGACCGCCGACCGCTGGGCCGACGCCCTGGACCCGTACTTCGACGAGCACGCAGAGATGGGCACGGGGCCGGACGCGCGCGGGCCGGCGCTGCTCCTCATCACCGAGCGCCCGGCCGGCGGTGGGGCCGGCGAGCGGTGGGAGGTCCGGCAGGTGCTCGACGACCCGGCCGGCGACCGGGACTGGCGCATCGACGCCGCCGTCGACCTCGCCGTGAGCGACGAGCGCGGTGAGCCCGCGATCGTCGTCACCGCGGCCGGGCGCCTGTGACGGTGACGCGCCCGTGACCGTGGCGCGCGCCCGCGCCGGGACGACGCACCACCACCGGGCCGTTGCCTCGTAGGCTCCCGCCGTGGCGAGGAAAAAGGGTCCCAGCGGCACGCCTGCGCTCGTCGCCCTCGAGGCGGCCGGGGTCCCGCACACGGTGCACCCGTACGAGCACGACCCCGGATCCGACCTCGGCTACGGGCTCGAGGCCGCACAGGCGATCGGCGTCCCGGCCGAGCAGGTGTTCAAGACCCTCATGGCGGTGGTCGACGGCGAGCTCACGGTCGCCGTCGTGCCCGTGACGGGGATGCTGGACCTCAAGGCCTTGGCCCAGGCGGTGGGCGCGAAGCGTGCGGTCATGGCCGAGAAGCCCGCGGCGGAGCGCGCCACGGGCTACGTCGTCGGCGGGATCTCGCCGCTCGGCCAGCGCACCGCGCACCGCACCGTCGTCGACGAGACCGCCGAGCTGTTCGACGTCGTCTACGTCTCCGGGGGCCGGCGGGGGCTGGACGTCGGGCTCGCGCCCGCCGACCTCGTCCGGCTCACCGGCGCCGTCGTCGCCGACGTCGCACGCGGCTGACGGGCACGCCCCTCAGGGCGTGCTCGTGGACGGGCTCAGCGGACGGACTCGGCGAACGGCCGGTCCGTGCTGACGACCTCCTTGCCCAGCGGCAGCAGCGAGATCGGGATGAGCTTGAGGTTCGCGATGCCCATCGGGATGCCGATGATCGACACGAACAGGGGGATCGCCGTGAGCACGTGCCCGATCGCGAGCCAGACGCCCGCCACGACGAGCCAGATGACGTTGCCCAGCGTCGACCAGGCACCTGCACCCGGCTTGTCCACCACCGTGCGCCCGAAGGGCCAGAGCACGTAGCCCGCGATCCGGAACGAGGCGATGCCGAACGGGATCGTCACGACGAGGAGGCAGCAGAGGATGCCCGCCGCGACGTAGCCGAGAGCGAGCCAGGCGCCGGCGAAGAACAGCCAGATGACGTTGAGGAGCGCTTTCACGGCTCCAGCCTCTCCCACGCCCGTCCGCGGCGACATCGGGGATCCACCGGACCCGCCCCTGACCGTCACATCGCAGGCCACTCGCCCGTCATGCAGGCGTACCCGATCCAGGAGGAGTCATGGCCCGTCTCGCCCCGCCCACCCGCACCGGTCTGCCGACCCGCGCGGCCCTCGCTCTGCTCCGTCGCCTCTTCGGGAGGCGGCTGGAGCCCCAGGCGATCACCGCGCACCACCGGGGGTCCTTCTGGGGCGGCCTGCTGCACGAGGGGGTGCTCCTGCGCTCCCGGTCCAGCCTGCCGCCCGGCCTCGCCGACCTCGTGAACCACCGCACGGCCGTCGTCATCGGGTGCCCGTGGTGCCTCGACTTCAGCGCGATGCTGGCACTGCGCACGGGCGTCACGGCGGACCAGCTCCTGGCCGTGCCCGAGTACGCCGGTTCGGCCCTCTTCTCCGGCCTCGAGAAGCGGGCGATGGCCTACGCCGACGCACTCACCGCCACCCCGCTGACCGTCAGCGACGAGCAGGTGGCGGCACTGCGCGCGGAGCTCGGGGACTCCGGCCTCGTCGAGCTCACCCACCTCATCACCCTGGAGAACCAGCGCTCCCGGTTCAACCACGGGCTCGGGATCACCGCACAGGGCTTCACCGACGCCGCCGTCTGCGCCGTGCCCGGAACCCGTGCCCCGGCCGCCGGCGACGACGGTCCGGACTGACGGGAGCCCCCGCCGGCCCGCGCGCCCGGTCGGGGCCGGCCGGGGCCGGTCCGGGCCGGAGCACCGCGGCCCGGACCGGTCAGGCCCCGAGAAGCGCGGCCGGTACCCGCGCCAGCTTCTCGGGGTTGCGCACGATGTCGACGCCGGTGACCACACCGCCGGGCCCCACGTGCGGCACGACCACCGACCGGTCGACGAGACCGTCGGGCGAGGCCGCCACGACGACCAGGCCCACCTCACCGTTGACGAGGACCGGCACGACCTCCACGGGTCCGGCGGCACGCTGGACGAGGCCGAGGAGGAAGCGCGCGACGCCGTCGGCGCCCACGACAGGCCGCAGCGCGGCGCGCACCCGGCCGCCGCCATCGCTGCGCAGCACCACGTCCGGCGCGAGGAGCCCGACGAGCCGGCCGAGGTCCCCGCCGGCCGCCGCCCGGGCGAAGGCCTCGACGACGTCGCGCTGCAGGGCGCGGTCGACCGGCCGCGGCGGGCCTTCCTGCTCCACGGCCCGGCGCGCCCGGGCCGCGAGCTGGCGCGCCGCGGCCGGCGTCGCGTCGAGGACGCGGGCGACCTCGTCGAACGGCACCGCGAAGACGTCGTGCAGCACGAGGGCGACCCGCTGCTCCGGGGTGAGGCGCTCGAGGGCGACCAGCAGGGCGAGCCGGACCGACTCGTCGATCTCCACCTGGGCGGCCGGCCCCTCCTCCGTCGCGACGACGGGCTCCGGCAGCCACGGCCCGACGTAGACCTCGCGCACGGTGCGCGCCGACCGCAGCCGGTCCAGGCAGAGGCGCGACGTCACCGTCGTCAGCCACGCCGCCGGTTCACGCAGCTGCCCCGCGTCCACCTGGGACAGACGCAACCACGCGTCCTGGACCACGTCCTCCGCGTCGGCCAGCGTGCCGAGCATGCGGTAGGCCAGATCGGTGAGCCTGCGGCGGTGCTGCTCGAACATCGCTGCCGTCACCTCGGCTGCCGTCACCTCGTCGGCCCGCTCGTCGGCGGTCCCGCGAGGGGGCCGTTCGCAGGGCTGCCGAGCGGGCTCCTGACTGGGCACCTGACTGGGCATGCTGGATCCTCTCGCAGACGGGGCCCTGGACGCAGGCCCGCCCGTCGGACGACCCGGACCGGTCCGACGTGACGGCTACAGTCGCGCTGTGCCGCCGACCGACCACGACCACGCGCCCCGCAGCGGACCCGGAAGCACGCCCGACGACGTCGCCGCCCGGCTCGCCGCGGCACGGGGGCGCGTGGCCGCGGCGGCCCGGGCCGCAGGCCGCGGACCCGGTGACGTCCGGCTCCTGCTCGCCTCCAAGCGGATGCCGGTCGACGTCGTCCGGCGCGCGGTCGTCGCGGGCGGGACCCTCCTCGGCGAGAACACGGTCCAGGAGCTCGTGGCCAAGGCGCCGGACCTCACGCCCCTGGGCGCCGAGCTCCACCTCATCGGGCACCTGCAGTCCAACAAGGTCAACGCGGCGCTGCGCTGGGCCCACTGCGTGCAGAGCGTCGACTCCCTCGCACTCGCCGAGCGGCTCTCCCGCCGGTGCGTCACGACGGACCGCGACCTCGACGTCATGGTCCAGGTCAACGTCTCGGGCGAGGACAGCAAGTCCGGCGTCGCCCCGGACGACGCCGCGGCACTCGCGGCGCAGGTCGCGGCTCTGCCGAGGCTCCGCCTGGTCGGGTTCATGACGATCGGGGCGAGCACCGACGACGAGAGCCGGGTGCGGGCCGGCTTCGCGCGGCTGCGCCGGATCCGGGACGAGGTGCTCGCCTCGGGGGCGCCGGGGACCGGCGACGCGACGGAGCTGTCGATGGGGATGAGCGGCGACCTCGAGATCGCTGTGGCGGAGGGCGCCACCGTGGTGCGGCTCGGGACGGCGGTGTTCGGTGCGCGACCGCCGCAGCCCGCGCAGGACGCAGACGACGACGCCGACGCGGACGCCGCGAAGCGCGCACCGTGACGCCGCCGCCGCAGCGGCTGGACCGGGAGAGCTTCGTGCTCGAGGTCGACGAGACCTTCGACCAGCCGGATCTCGACACCACGCGGTGGCTGCCGCACTACCTGCCGCACTGGAGCAGCCGCGAGGCGACCCGGGCGCGCTGCCACCTGACGGGTCCCGGGCTGGTCCTGCGGATCGACGAGGACCAGCAGCCGCGGAGCCCCGAGTACGACGGCGCGACCCGTGTGTCTTCGCTGCAGACCGGAGCCTTCAGCGGCCCGGTCGGCTCGTCCGTCGGGCAGCACCACTTCCGGCCGGGCCTGCGGGTCCGCCACGAGGAGCCGCGACTGCGGCTGGTCGCGTCGCACCACGGGCTGGTCGAGGTCCGCGCCGCGGCATGCCCGCACCCCGACGCACTCGTCGCCCTGTGGATGATCGGCCTCGAGGACCGCCCGGAGCACTCCGCCGAGATCTGCGTCATGGAGGTCTTCGGCCCGCCCCGCCTGACGCGTCCGCGACCGGGACCGCTGGCGTCCCCGACCGCCTACCCCTAGACTAGTTGAAAGGTGAACTAGTCGAGGAGGTCGCGGTGGCCGAGCAGCACCCGGAGCACAGCACCGGCGGGACGTACACGGTCAAGGGCAAGGAGTTCACGCGGGACACGCGGTACATCACGACGCGCGTCACCGCTGACGGGCGCGACGGCTTTCCCGTCGAGGCGGGCCGCTACCGGCTCGTCGCCGCGCGGGCGTGCCCCTGGGCCAACCGCGCCATCATCGTCCGGCGCCTCCTCGGCCTCGAGGACGCCCTGTCCCTGGGCACGCCGGGGCCGACCCACGACGCCCGGTCGTGGACGTTCGACCTCGACCCCGACGGCAAGGACCCGGTCCTCGGCATCGAGCGGCTGCAGGAGGCGTACCTCCGCCGTGACCCCGAGTACCCGCGCGGGATCACGGTCCCGGCCATCGTCGACGTCCCCAGCGGAGCCGTCGTGACGAACGACTACGCGCAGATGACGCTCGACCTGTCGACGGAGTGGACCGCCCACCACCGCGCCGGGGCACCGGACCTCTACCCGGAGCACCTGCGCGCCGAGGTCGACGAGGTCAACGACGACGTCTTCCGCAACGTCAACAACGGCGTCTACCGCGCGGGCTTCGCCGGGTCGCAGGAGGCCTACCGGACTGCCTACGACCGCCTCTTCGCCGCGCTGGACCGGCTCGAGGAGCGCCTGACGACCCGCCGCTACCTCGTCGGCGACACGATCACCGAGGCCGACGTCCGGCTGTTCACGACGCTCGTCCGGTTCGACGCCGTCTACCACGGGCACTTCAAGTGCAACCGGAACAAGCTCAGCGAGATGCCGGCCCTGTGGGCCTACGCGCGGGACCTGTTCCAGACCCCCGGGTTCGGCGACACGGTGGACTTCCAGCAGATCAAGGAGCACTACTACGTCGTCCACACGGACATCAACCCGACGCAGATCGTGCCCCAGGGACCGGACCTGTCCGGCTGGATGACCGCGCACGGCCGCGAGGCACTCGGCGGGCGCCCGTTCGGCGACGGCACGGCGCCCGGCCCGGTGCGCGCCGGCGAGCAGGTGGACCCGGCTCACACGCCGCTGGGCAGCCGCGCGGGCTCGCTCAGCAGCTGACGACGGCGCCGCGCGGCCCCGTCCCGCGGTGACGCGGGGCGGGGCCGACCCGCGTCGTCCAGCACCCGGCCGCAGCCGTCACGGCCGGGCGTCGACGCCCGCGCGCAGCAGTCCGAAGACGATCGAGTCGACGATGGCCTCCCACGAGGCCTCCACGATGTTCGGGCCTACGCCGACCGTGCTCCACGTGGTCTCGGCGCCGGTGTCCATCGTCTCGACGAGCACACGCGTCGTGGCGTCGGTGCCGTGCTGCGTGTCCATGATCCGCACCTTGAAGTCGATGAGCTCGAACCGCTCGATCTCCGGGTAGCACGGCCGCAGCGCCTTGCGCAGCGCGTGGTCCAGGGCGTTGACCGGGCCGTTGCCCTCCCCCGTCGCGATGACGCGCTCGCCCCCGACGTGCACCTTGACGGTCGCCTCGCTCGTCGCGTCGGTCGGGTTGCCGGGGACCGTCTCGACGAACACCCGCCAGCTCTCCGTGCGGAAGAACGCCGGGCGCGCGCCGTCGAGCTCCTCGCGCAGCAGCAGCTCGAACGAGGCGTCCGCCGCGTCGTAGGTGTAGCCCTGCGCCTCGGCGTCCTTGACCCGGTTCGTCACCCGGGACAGCAGCTCGCCCTGCCCGGACAGGTCGAAGCCCAGCTCCCGACCCTTGAGCTCGATCGACGCCCGCCCGGCCATGTCCGAGACGAGCATGCGCATGTCGTTGCCGACGGCCATCGGGTCCGCGTGCTGGTAGAGGTCGGGGTCGACCTTGATGGCGCTGGCGTGCAGGCCGGCCTTGTGCGCGAACGCGCTGGCGCCCACGTAGGGCTGGCGCGCGAACGGGGCGATGTTCGTCACCTCGCTGATCGCGTGGGCGATGCGGGTCATCTCCCGCAGCCCGGTGCCGGCGAGGAGGCGCTGCCCCTCCTTGAGCTCGAGGTTCGCGACGACGGTGAGCAGGTCGGCGTTGCCGGTCCGCTCGCCGTAGCCGTTGACCGTGCCCTGCACGTGGGAGGCGCCGGAGGCGACGGCGGCCATGCTGTTCGCCACCGCGCAGCCGGAGTCGTTGTGGGCGTGGATGCCGAGCCGCCCGTCCACCCGCTCCCGCACGGCCCGGACGACCTCGTGGACGCGGTCCGGCAGCATCCCGCCGTTGGTGTCGCACAGCACCGCCACCTCGGCGCCGGCCGCGAAGGCCGCCTCGATGGCGCGCAGTGCGTAGTCCGGGTCGAAGCGGTACCCGTCGAAGAAGTGCTCCGCGTCGAGGAAGACCCGGCGCCCCTCCCCCACGAGGAACGCCACCGTGTCGCCGATCATCGCGAGGTTCTCCTCGCCCGTGGTGCGCAGCGCCCGCTCCACGTGCCGGATGTCGCTCTTGGCGACCAGCGTGACGACCGGGGCCTCGCTGTCGAGCAGCGCCCGCACCTGCGGGTCCTCCCAGGCGCGCGCGCCGGCCTTGCGCGTGGCGCCGAAGGCCGCGAGCTCGGCGTGGCGCAGGTCCAGCTCCTTCGCGGCCCGCTTGAAGAACTCCGTGTCCTTGGGGATGGCGCCGGGCCACCCTCCCTCGATGAAGCCGACGCCGAGCTCGTCCAGGAGCGGGGCGATCGTCAGCTTGTCCGCGACGGAGAGGTTCATCCCCTCCTGCTGGGCGCCGTCGCGCAGCGTCGTGTCGTAGACGTCGAAGGTCGTGGTGTCCACGTCGTGCTCTCTTCGTCCGGCCCCGTCGAGCGACGGGGCTGCGGGTACTGCCGGGACCTGCTGGGCCGTGCTGTGCCTGGGCCCCGCCGGCCGGGGGTGGTGCCGGCGTCCGGGCGACGGTCCGGGCGGGGGGTGGTGCCCGGACCAACAAAAAGACCCCCCGGGGTACGGGAGGTCTGCGCGTCCGGCGGGTCTGCCGAACGCGCTACTCGATAATGAGGGTGATCCAGGTCACGGAGGCATCATGCCACAGCGTCCGGGGCGCGGACAGGGTGGTCGCATCGTGGGACGAGGGGCCCGGCAGCGCCGCCACCATGACGAGTCCGCCGGATCGCGTCGACTGCGCCGGGTCCTACCGGCGGGGTGGACGCGGTCCGGCGGAGTCGACGGGTGACGGGCGACAGGCGACGGCGGGTCGCCGCGCGCGCTGCGGCCGGGTGCGCGCCCGTCCAGGCAGCCCGACCCGTCAGACCAGGCGGCGCATCCAGCCGTGCGGGTCCTCGGCGCGGCCGTACTGGATGTCCGTCAGCCGGCTGCGGATGGCGGACGTGACACGACCCGTCTCGCCGTCGCCGACCGTGAGGTCGAAGTCGTCACTGGCGAGGCGCCCGATCGGGGTCACGACGGCCGCGGTGCCGCACGCGAACATCTCCGTGATCGAACCGTCCTGCAGCCCCGCGCGGACCTCCTCCAGCGGCACCGGCCGCTCGACGACGTCGTGCCCGGCCTCCCCGAGCAGGGTGAGGATCGACGAGCGCGTGACGCCCTCGAGGATCGAGCCGTTGAGCTCGGGCGTGGTGACCGAGCCGTCGGAACGCACCACGAAGACGTTCATGCCGCCGAGCTCCTCGAGGAAGGACGCCGTCGGCGCGTCGAGGAAGCAGACCTGGTCGCAGCCCTGCGCCTGCGCCTGCTGCTGGGGCAGCAGGCTCGCGGCGTAGTTGCCGCCGCACTTGGCGGACCCGGTGCCGCCGGGACCGGCCCGGTGGTAGTCCCGCACGACCCAGATCGACACGGGCTTGAGGCCGCCGGAGAAGTACGGCCCGACCGGGGAGGCGATGAGGACGTACTCGGCCTGGCGCGTCGGACGCACGCCGAGGAACACCTCGGAGGCGTACATGAAGGGGCGCAGGTACAGGCTCGTCTCCTCGCCCGAGGGGACCCAGGCGCGGTCGGTGCGCACGAGTGCCTCGATGGAGCCGAGGAAGTCCTCGACCGGCAGCTCGGGCAGCGCGAGCCGCCGGGCGGACCGCGCGAACCGCTCCGCGTTGGCCTCCGGCCGGAACGTCCAGACCGAGCCGTCGACGTGGTGGTAGGCCTTCAGCCCCTCGAAGATCTCCTGCCCGTAGTGCAGCACGGCGGTCGCCGGGTCCAGCACGAGCGGGCCGTAGGCCTCGACGCGGCGGTCCTGCCAGCCGCCGTCGGCGGTCCACGAGACCCGCGCCATGTGGTCGGAGAAGGCCGTCCCGAAGGTCGGGGAGGCCAGGACGGCCTCGCGCTCGGCCGTCGAGCGGGCGGTCGTGCTGGCGCGGACGTCGAAGCGGTCCGCGGTCGAAGCAGCAGCAGTGGTGCTCATGTCGATCCTTTCACCGGGGCGTGAGCCCGCTCGGTCCCAGACGGTACCGGGGTGACGGCCGACGCGGCACGACGACTCGTGCGGCCCGTGCTACCCGCGCACGCGGCCCGCGAGGTCGGCGCCCACCTCGGCCGTCGACCGTACTCGGCCCCCGCGCTCGGCGAGGTCGGCCGCGACCGCGCGCTCCACGCGCGCCGCCTCCTCGTCGAGACCGAGGTGTGCGAGGAGCATGCTCACGGACAGCACCGTGGCGGTCGGGTCGGCCTTGCCCTGGCCGGCGATGTCCGGCGCGGAGCCGTGCACCGGCTCGAACATCGAGGGCGAGGTCCGGTCCGGGTTGATGTTCCCGGAGGCGGCGAGCCCGATGCCGCCGCAGATCGCGGCCGCCTGGTCCGTGATGATGTCGCCGAAGAGGTTGTCGGTGACGATGACGTCGAACCGCGACGGGTTCGTGGTCATGAAGATCGTGGCCGCGTCGACGTGCAGGTAGTCGGTGGTGACCTCGGGGAACTCCTCGTTGACCCGCTCCACCGTGCGGCGCCACAGGTGACCGGCGTGCACGAGCACGTTGTGCTTGTGCACGAGCGTGAGGTGCCGGCGGGGCCGGGCCTGGGCCCGCGCGAACGCGTCCCGGACGACGCGCTCCACACCGAACGCCGTGTTGACGCTGACCTCGTTGGCGACCTCGTGCGGGGTGCCGACGCGGATCGCGCCGCCGTTGCCGACGTACGGTCCCTCGGTGCCCTCGCGCACGACGACGAAGTCGATCTCGCCCGGCTCGGCGAGCGGGGACCGCACCCCGGGGTACAGGCGACCCGGCCGCAGGTTGACGTAGTGGTCGAGCTCGAACCGCAGGCGCAGGAGCAGGCCCCGCTCGAGCACCCCCGAGGGCACACCCGGGTCGCCGATCGCGCCCAGCAGGATCGCGTCGTGGCGGCGGATCGTCGCGAGGTCCTCGTCGGTGAGCGTCTCGCCGGTCGCGTGCCAGCGGCGCGCGCCCAGGTCGAGCTCGGTCGTGGTGACCTCGACATCACGGCCGGCGAGGGCCGCGTCCAGGACCGCCAGGCCTTGCTCGACGACCTCGGTCCCGATGCCGTCCCCGGCGACGACGGCGAGCTTCACGGTGCGTGCCATAGCAGGCGACCCTAGTCGCGCGTCCCATCCAGCGGGACACGCGTCCCGCCATCCGGACCCGTTCAGGAATCCCGCCCGGCGTCACCGGTCCAGACGTCGGACGGGGTCCGGTCTCAGGAGTGGACCACCACGACGTGCTCGACCACCAGCTCCGTGTCGTCGTCGGCCTCGACGCCCGCCGCGTCGCGGACGGCGGCCTCGACCTCCCGCCGCCAGGCGGCGACGTCGTCGTCGCCCGTCTCCGCCCGCACCCGGCTCGCGTCGACGTCGCCCAGGCGGACGACCTCCACCGCGGTCGTCCGCAGGAGCGCCCGGGGCCGGCCCGCCCCGTCGGCCACGATCCACAGGTCGTCGACCTGCGGCAGGACCGGGTCGTCCCCGGCGAACCCGGCGAGCGGTGCACTGACCGCCGTCACCGTCCCGTCCAGCACGAGTGCGAGACGGGCGTCCGCGGCGGCCGGGTCCTCGGCGAGACGTCCGACCGGCGGGGGCACCGACGCGAGGACTCCGGTGCCGACGACGGCGCTGAGCCGGGTGAGACCGGCGCGCGAGCGGGCGACCTCCCAGAAGCGCAGGACGTCGGCGGCGTGCCGCTCCTCCTCGGGCGACAGCGCGCCGTCGTCGTCGGTGGGGAGGACGTGCCCGGAGTCGGTCATGGTGGTCAGTCTCCCCCACCGGGAGGCAGCGGGGCACCCGCCGGACACCTCGCGCGCACCTCGCCCCACCGCGGACGGCGCTGCGCCGTCCCGCCGCGTCCGGAAGACTCGTGCCCGGACGCGAGTGAGGAGGGCGCGGTGGCCCAGGAGATCGACCCGGAGATCGGCCGGGAGGTCGACGACCGGCATCCGGGCGCGCACGCGCGGACCCCGGAAGAGATCCCCGCGCGCGGCTGGTGGCAGGTGCTGGTCCGGGCGCTGCGGCGGTCGGCCGAGGACCGGGTGCCCCTCGTGGGCGCGGGCGTCGCGTTCTTCGGGTTCCTCGCGCTGTTCCCCACGCTCATCGCCGCCGTGCTGCTGTACGGCCTCGTCGCCGACCCGGCCGCCCTGGACCGGCACGTGCAGAACGTCGCCGCGGTCCTGCCCCCGGCAGCGGCCGACCTCGTCATCGTGCAGATGCAGGAGCTCGTCGCCGCCGACCGCGAGGGCCTGTCCCTGGGGCTCGCCGTCGCGCTCGTCACCGCGCTGTGGTCCGCCTCGGTCGGCGTGGCCAACCTCATCAGCGCCGTCAACCTCGCCTACGCCGAGACGGAGCGGATCACCTGGGTCAAGCGCCGCGCCATGGCGCTCGTCTTCACCGTCGGGGCCATCGTGACGTTCACGGTGCTCGTCGGCGTCGTCGCCGTCCTGCCGTTCGCGGTGGACACGGCAGACGTTCCGGCCGTCCTCGTCGGGACCGTCCGTTGGGTCGGGCTGGCACTGGTGTCCGCCGGGGTCCTCGGGGTCATCTACCGCTACGCCCCCGAGCGTCGCGGCGCGCGCACCGCCTGGGTGAGCGTCGGCGCCGTCGTCGGCACGGCGATCTGGGTGCTCGCCTCCGTCGGGTTCTCCCTGTACGCGAGCTGGTTCGGCTCGTACGGGCAGACGTACGGGACGGTCGCGGGCGTCGTCGTCCTGCTGCTCTGGATGTGGCTGACCAGCATGGCGGTGCTGCTCGGCGCGGAGATCAACGCGGAGGCCGAGCACCAGACGGACGCGGACACCACCGTCGGCCCCGAGCGGCCCCGCGGTGAGCGCGACGCCGTCAAGGCCGACACGGCCGTCGGTCGCCCCGACCCTCCCGGGGCCACCGCCCGAGACGGCGACGCATCGGACTGACGCCCGCTGTCGTGAGCGTTGGAGTCGGATACCGGCTCCAACACTCACCACAAGGGCCGCAGGCCCACCCAGGGCGACGGTCAGAAGCGCAGCGAGGCCCGGTGCGCGATCGTGGCCGCGCCTGGCGGGAGACCCGCCGGGGTCGGATGGAGATCGCGCACCGGGCCTCGCGGAGCGACCCGACTCAGCCGAGGAGCGTCGGCGCGCGGCGCTGCCCTCGGCACTCATCGCTCGGTCAGCGCCGCCCTCGACTCCGCGGGCCGCTCCTGCGTCGCGACCCACTGCGTCAGCGCGCGGCGCTGCCCTCGGTGTAGTCGGAGTCCGAGTCCTTGATCCACGAGAACATCTTCCGCAGCTCGCGGCCCGTCGCCTCGATCGGGTGCTGCTCGCCCTTGGCGCGGAGCTCCTGGAACTCCGGCGCGCCGGAGTCCTGGTCGGCGATGAAGCGCTCGGCGAAGGCGCCGCTGCGGATGTCGCCGAGCACGGCCTTCATGTTCTCCTTCACCTCCGGGGAGATGACACGGGGGCCGGACACGTAGTCGCCGTACTCGGCGGTGTCGGACACGCTCCAGCGCTGCTTGGCGATGCCGCCCTCGACCATGAGGTCGACGATGAGCTTGAGCTCGTGCAGCACCTCGAAGTAGGCGACCTCGGGCTGGTAGCCGGCCTCGGTGAGGACCTCGAAGCCGTACTGGACGAGCTGCGACGCACCACCGCACAGGACGGCCTGCTCGCCGAAGAGGTCGGTCTCCGTCTCCTCGGTGAACGTCGTCTTGATGCCGCCCGCACGCAGGCCGCCGATCGCCTTCGCGTAGGACAGCGCGAGGTCCCACGCCTGCCCGCTGGCGTCCTGCTCGACCGCGACGATGACCGGCACGCCGCGCCCCGCCTCGTACTCGCGGCGCACCAGGTGGCCGGGGCCCTTGGGCGCGACCATGAGGACGTCGTGGCCCTCGGCCGGCTTGATGTAGCCGAAACGGATGTTGAAGCCGTGCCCGAACACGAGCGCGGCGCCCTCGGCGAGGTTCGGCTCGATCTCGTCGCGGTAGATGTGCCGCTGGAACTGGTCGGGCGCCAGGATGACGACGACGTCGGCGCCCTTGACGGCCTCGGCCACCGTGGCGACCTTGAGGCCCTGCTCCTCGGCCTTGGCGCGCGAGGGGCTGCCCTCGCGCAGGCCGACGGTCACGTCGACGCCGGAGTCGCGCAGGTTCAGCGAGTGCGCGTGGCCCTGGCTGCCGTAGCCGATGACGGCGACCTTCCGGCCGGCGATGAGGGACAGGTCGGCGTCGTCGTCGTAGAACAGCTCTGCCACGGGGATGTCTCCTTGTGTCTGGGTGGTGGTGCCAGTGTGGTGGACGGTGCGCGCGGCACCCGTGATCGGCCGTCAGGCGGACGGCGCGTCGCCGTCAGGCGCTGCGGGCGACGCGCTCGAGCGCGCGGTCCGTGATGGAGCGGGCACCCCGGCCGATCGCCACGGTCCCGGACTGCACGATCTCGCGGATGCCGTAGGGCTCGAGGGCCGCGAGCAGCGCGTCGAGCTTCCCGGGGCTGCCGGTCGCCTCGACGACGACGGCCTCGGGGACCACGTCGACGACGTGCGCCCGGAACAGCTGGACGACCTCGAGCACGTGGGTCCGGGTGGCCGCGTCGGCGCGCACCTTGACCAGCAGCAGCTCACGCTGCACGGACGCCTCCGGCTCAAGCTCGACGATCTTGATGACGTTGATGAGCTTGTTGAGCTGCTTGGTCACCTGCTCCAGCGGGAGCTCGTCGACGTCGACGACGACGGTGATGCGCGAGATCTCCTCGTGCTCCGTCGGGCCCACCGCGAGGGAGTGGATGTTGAACGACCTGCGGGCGAACAGGCCGGCGACCCGCGTGAGCACGCCTGGCTTGTTCTCGACGAGGACGGAGAGCGTGTGCCTGCTCATGCTGCACCTTCTTCACGGAGGACGGGACGTGCGGGGGCGACCGGGCCGCGCCGGTCGAGGCCTCGGGCGACGGCTCGGGCGGGAGGTCCGGGGACGGCGTGCCGACGGGCGGAGCGCATGCTCACTCCTCCCGGTCCCAGGCAGGGCTGATGCCCCGCGCGTACTGGATCTCGTCGTTGCTCACGCCGGCGGCGACCATGGGCCACACCATGGCGTCGCGCGAGACGGTGAAGTCCACGACGACCGGCTGGTCGTCGATCTCCATCGCGCGCTTGATGGTCGCGTCCACGTCGGCCGGGCTCTCGCAGCGCAGGCCGACGCATCCGTAGGCGTCGGCGAGCTTGACGAAGTCGGGGATGCGCGCGGTCCCGTGGCCCGTGTGCAGGTCGGTGTTGGAGTAGCGGGACTCGTAGAAGAGCGTCTGCCACTGCCGGACCATGCCGAGCGAGGAGTTGTTGACGACCGCCACCTTGATCGGGATCTCGTTGATCGCGCAGGTGGCGAGCTCCTGGTTGGTCATCTGGAAGCAGCCGTCGCCGTCGATGGCCCACACGGTGCGGTCCGGGTCGCCGACCTTCGCGCCCATCGCCGCCGGCACCGCGTAGCCCATCGTCCCGAGACCCCCGGAGTTCAGCCACGAGCTCGGCCGCTCGTAGCGGATGAACTGCGCGGCCCACATCTGGTGCTGGCCCACGCCGGCGACGTAGATCGCCTCCGGTCCCGCGATCTCGCCGAGGCGCTGGATGACGCGCTGCGGCGCGAGGTGACCGTCGTCGGGGTCGGTGTAGCCCAGGGGGAAGGTCTCGCGCCAGTCGTCGATCTGCCGCCACCACCCCTCGAGGTCCGGCTTGCCGTGCTGCGCGTGCTCGCGGCTCAGCTCGGGCAGCAGGTCGGCGATGACCTCGCGCAGGTCGCCGACGATCGGCACATCCGCCCGCCGGTTCTTGCCGATCTCGGCGGGGTCGATGTCCGCGTGCACGACCGTGGCGTGCGGCGCGAAGGAGGCCAGCTTGCCGGTCACGCGGTCGTCGAAGCGTGCCCCGAGGGCCACGACGAGGTCGGCCTTCTGCAGCGCCGCCACCGCGGGGACGGTGCCGTGCATGCCCGGCATGCCGAGGTGCTGCGGGTGCGAGTCGGGCAGCGCCCCGCGCGCCATGAGGGTCGTGACCGCCGGGGCACCCGAGAGGTCGACGAGGCGCCGCAGCTCCGCGCTCGCCCCCGAGCGGATGGCGCCGCCACCGATGTAGAGGACAGGTCGCCGCGCGGTCGCCAGGAGCCGTGCCGCCTCGCGGATCTGCTTCGCGTGCGGCTTGGTCACCGGGTGGTAGCCGGGCAGCTCGAGCGACTGCGGCCAGGAGAACGTCGTCTGGGTCTGCATCGCCGACTTGGCGATGTCGACGAGGACCGGCCCCGGACGGCCCGTGCTGGCGATGTGGAAGGCCTGCGCGATGACCTTGGGGATCTCGTCCGGGTTCGTGACGAGGAAGTTGTGCTTGGTGATCGGCAGGGTGATGCCGACGATGTCGGCCTCCTGGAACGCGTCCGTGCCGATCATCGAGGCGCCCACCTGGCCGGTGATGGCCACGAGCGGCACGGAGTCCATGTTGGCGTCCGCGATCGGGGTGACGAGGTTCGTCGCCCCCGGTCCCGACGTCGCCATGCAGACGCCCACCCGGCCGGTCGCGTAGGCGTAGCCCGAGGCGGCGTGCCCGGCCCCCTGCTCGTGCCGCACCAGGATGTGGCGCAGCGCGCTGGAGTCCATGAGCGGGTCGTACGTCGGGAGGATCGCGCCACCCGGGATGCCGAACACGACCTCCGTGCCGGCCGCCTCGAGCGAACGGACGATCGACTCGGCGCCCGACATGGGCGTGCCCGAGGCGACGACGGGCGCCGGCCCGCCGCTCGGGCCAGGACGGCTGCCGGCGACGGCGGGCCGTACGTCCGCGGGCGTGACGGCCGGCTGCGGCCGGGCGGTCTCGGCGGCCGGACGGCCGCTCCCCGTGGGCGGGGCCTGGTGGGTGCCCTGTGCCATGTCGCTCTCCCTGGCTGGTGGTGCGGGTGGTGCTGCGGCTGCCGGGGCCGTCCGGGCCCCGACATGAAAAAGCCCCTCCGCCCGTCTGGTGGGCTGCGAGGGGTCGGCGCGCGGACGAAGCCTGGCTGGCGGTCGGCCGGCGCCTAGGCGAGTACTACGAGGATCGTCTGCACGAACCGCAGCCTACGCCCGCGTCGGTGCGCTGTCACGCAGCCCCCCACCCGTCTCACATCGTGGTTCACATGTCCACGATTCGGCAGGGGCAACGAATCGGCCGAATCCACCACACGACCCGACGCCCGGTCGGGGCCGGACGGGGTGGGAGCGCGTCCGCCGTTCTCCCACCCCGCTGCGGCTCAGCTGAGGACGGCGCCCTTGGAGGCCGACTGGACGAGCTTGGCGTACTTCGCCAGCACACCCCGGGTGTAGCGCGGGGGCAGCGGTGCCCACCCCTCGCGCCGGGCGTCCAGCTCCGCCTCGTCGACGAGCAGCTCGAGCGTGGCGTTGCGGACGTCGAGGCGGATGCGGTCGCCGTCGCGGACGAAGGCGATGGGGCCGCCGTCGACGGCCTCGGGGGCGACGTGCCCGACGCACAGGCCGGTCGTGCCGCCGGAGAACCGTCCGTCGGTGAGCAGCAGGACGTCCTTGCCCAGGCCCGCGCCCTTGATGGCGCCGGTGATGGCGAGCATCTCGCGCATGCCCGGTCCGCCCTTGGGGCCCTCGTACCGGATGACGACGACGTCGCCGGCGACGATCGTGCCGTCCTCCAGGGCGTCCATCGCGGCCCGCTCGCGGTCGAACACCCGGGCAGTCCCCTCGAAGACGTCGGAGTCGAACCCGGCGGACTTCACCACCGCGCCCTCCGGGGCGAGGGAGCCGTGCAGGATCGTGATGCCGCCGGTGCGGTGGATCGGGTCGTCCAGGGCCCGCAGGATCTTCCCGTCCGGGTCCGGCGGGTTCACCTCCGCGAGGTTCTCCGCGACGGTCCTGCCGGTCACGGTGAGGCAGTCCCCGTGCAGCAGCCCGGCGTCCAGGAGCGCCTTCATGACCACCGGCACCCCGCCGATCCGGTCCACGTCGTTCATGACGTAGCGGCCGAACGGCTTGAGGTCGCCCAGGTGCGGCACCTTCTCGGCGACCCGCGCGAAGTCCGCGAGCGTGAGGTCCACCTCGGCCTCGTGCGCGATCGCCAGCAGGTGCAGGACCGCGTTCGTCGACCCGCCGAAGGCCATGACCACGGCGATGGCGTTCTCGAACGCCTCCTTGGTCATGATCTGCCGGGCCGTGATCCCCTTCCGGAGCATCTCCACGACCGCCTCACCGGACCGCTGCGCGAACTGGTCGCGGCGCCGGTCCGCCGACGGCGGCGCGGCCGACCCCGGCAGGGACATGCCCATCGCCTCGGCGACGGACGCCATCGTGTTCGCCGTGTACATGCCCCCGCACGCGCCCTCACCCGGGCAGATCGCGCGCTCGATGCGGTCGACGTCCTCGGTGCTCATGAGGCCCCGCGCGCACGCCCCGACCGCCTCGAAGGCGTCGATGATCGTGACCTCCTTCTCGGTGCCGTCGCTGAGCTTGACCCAGCCCGGGGCGATCGAGCCGGCGTAGAGGAACACCGACGCGAGGTCCAGTCGCGCGGCGGCCATGAGCATGCCCGGAAGGGACTTGTCACACCCGGCCAGCAGCACCGACCCGTCCAGGCGCTCGGCCTGCATCACGGTCTCCACGCTGTCGGCGATGATGTCGCGGCTGACGAGGGAGAAGTGCATCCCCTCGTGACCCATCGAGATCCCGTCGGACACGGAGATCGTCCCGAACTCCAGCGGGAAGCCCCCGCCGGCGTGCACACCGTTCTTGACCGCCTTGGCCAACCGGTCCAGCGACAGGTTGCACGGCGTGATCTCGTTCCACGAGCTGGCGACACCGATCTGCGGCTTGGCGAAGTCCGCGTCGCCCATGCCCACGGCGCGCAGCATGCCGCGCGAGGCGGTCGCCTCCAGGCCGTCGGTCACCTGGCGGCTGCGGGGCTTGATGTCGACGGCTCCGTCGGGGTTCTGCGTCATGGCCGGAAGTCTAGGACCGCGCCCGGTCAGCGGGACGGGACGGGTCGCACTGCGGACGGGCTCCCCGGGAGAGCCGTCGCTGGGCAGGTGCAGAGGGCCGACGGCGTCCGCCGCCGTCAGTCGCGCCCCTGCCAGGTGCAGACGCACGCCTCGTTGCCCTCGGGGTCCGCGAGCACCCAGAAGGCCGGCGCGCGGGTGTCGTCGACGACGCGTCCCCCGGCCGCGACGGCCGCCGCGACGCGCGCCTCGGCGAGGTCGTGGGGAACGTCGACGTCCACGTGGAGCCGGTTGCGCTGCGGCCGCGGGGCGTCCATCTCCTGGAACCACACGACCGGGCCGAGCCCGGCCGGGTCCACGAGCCGCTCGGCGGCGTGCCGGTCGTCGACGTAGCCGAGGACGGCGCGCCAGAACGGCAGCACCGCCGGGATGTCCGTCGCGTCCACCGCGAGCTCGAGGAGCCGGGGCGCGGCGACGTCGGCCTCCAGTCCCATGGCGTCGGCGATCGCGCTGATGCGGTCCGCGAGCGCGACGTCGCGCTCGGTCAGGCGACCCACGTCGTGGGAGACGAGCGTGAGGGTGACGGCCGGGTACCGCAGCACGACGTCGGGGTGATGCCCCGCCTCCTCGGCGGCCTCCGTGACGCGGGCCACGAGCTCGGCGCCCCGGACGAAGCTGCCCGTGGCGAACGTGGCCTGGAGGTGACCGAGGACGACGCGCCAGTGGCGCGCGTCGACGGCGGCGGTGACGTCGGCGTGGGAGAGGTCCATGGGGGCACTCTGCCACCGCCCGCGCGATCCCGGCCCTGGCGGCGGGGCCGGGATCAGGGGTGCGGCAGGTACTCGACGCGCTCCACGTGGACCCTGCCGGCGTCGGGACGGCCCCGGCTCGTGCCGTACACGCCGATCCACAGGCCGAGGAAGCCCCCCGTGGTGACGCTGTCCAGCCACCGGCCGTCCGCGACGGCCACGGTGACGGGTGCCCCGCCGTCCTGCTCGACGACCAGGCGGTACTCCTGTCCGCGGGCGGACACGGTCAGCACGACCGCACCCCCGGCGGGGTCCACCGGCGCCTCGCCCAGGACCGTCTCCTCGCCGTGGTCGACGCGCACGGCGGCCACCCGCGGCTGCGGCCCGCCGGTGAGCCCGAGCAGGACGTGCGCCTTCTCCGACTGCCGGACGGCGAGACCGACCTCCTCGCCCGGACCGGGTGCCGCGGGCAGGACCACGCGGACGTCGACGTCGCGGTGCTGCTGGCGCACGCCCAGGAAGGAGGCCACGTCGACGTCCGCGAGCGTGGCGGGCCGGACCGGCAGGTCCCACCCCTGCCCGCGCGGCACGGCCACCTCCTGCGGGAGGGCCCGGACCGACGTCCAGCGGAGGTCGTCCGGCAGCACGGGCCCGGACGGCACGGGCAGGCCGGTCCCGTCCGGGCCGGCCACCGCGCCCGGGACCTCGACCGTGGGAGCCACACGCCCCAGGCCCGGGGCGAAGACGGGCCAGCCGTCCTCCCAGCCGACCGGGACGAGGAAGGTCTCCCGCCCGAGGTTGTCGTGGTAGCCCCCGTAGGGGCGCATCGCCAGGAGCACCGCCCACCAGCCCCCGTCCGGCGCCTGCACCAGATCGGCGTGGCCCACCCCGACCACGTCGGCGCCGTGGCCGAGGTCCCGGTGGGTCAGGACGGGGTTGCCCTTGTAGCCCTCGTAGGGCCCCGTCACCGATGCGGACCGGGCCACCGAGACGGCGTGGTGGAACTCGGTGCCGCCCTCGGCCGCGAGCAGGTAGTAGGAGCCGTCGATCTTGTACAGGTGGGGCGCCTCGGCCCACACCGCGCCCCGGACGGCGCCCGTCCAGACCACGTGCTCGGGTCCCACGAGCGTCCGCCGCTCGAGGTCCAGCTCCCGGACCCAGACCTCGGTCTGGTGGAACCACTCGGGGTCCTCGGCCAGACGGGTCCCCTGCACCCAGGCGCGGCCGTCGTCGTCGAAGAAGAGGGACGGGTCGATGCCGGCCACGCCGAGCCAGACCGGGTCCGACCAGGGACCGGCCGCGTCCTCCGCGGTCAGGAGGAAGTCGCCACCACGCGTGTCGTCGTTCTGGTCCACGAGCGTGCAGACGAGCCAGAAGAGCCCGTCGTGGTGTCGCAGCGTCGGGGCGTACAGGCCCCCGGAGGATGCGATGCCCGAGAAGTCCAGCATCCCCGGCCGGTCGATGGCGTGCCCGACCTGCTCCCAGTGGGCGAGGTCGGTGCTGCGGAACACGGGCAGTCCCGGGAGGTACTCGAACGTCGACGTCACCAGGTAGTACGTGTCCCCGACCCGGCAGATGGACGGGTCGGGGTAGCAGCCCGGCAGGATCGGGTTGCGGACGACCGTCACGCGGGCAGCTCCTTGACCTCGACCCGGCGCGGGTCGCTCGTCGTGACCTCGTGCAGCTCACCGGTGACGGCCAGGACCGCGCGCGGCGTGGCGGTGCCGGCGACGGCGGCGGCGCGCCGCTCCTGCTGCGGGATCGCCCCGCCCGTGGTCCCCAGGGTGGACGAGCCGTCGGCCGACACCCCGGCCTGCGAGGCGACCCACACCTCGACGTCACCGGGCTCCACGACGCGCACCACGCGCCGGTCGGCGAAGGCGAGCCGCGTGGTGGGCACGGTGAACTCCAGCCGTGCCGACGCGCCCGGCGCCACCGTGACGCGGGCGTACCCGAGCAGCTGCTCGACGGGACGCGCCACGCTGCCGAGGAGGTCATGCCCGTAGAGCTGGACGACGTCCGTGCCCTCCACCGCGCCGGTGTTGGTCACCGTGACCGCGGCCCGGAACGTCCCGCCCGCCCGGACGGACGCGTCCACCTCGAGATCGCTGTACGCGAACGTCGTGTACGACAGCCCGAACCCGAACGGGCGGGCGGGCGTCGAGTCCGCCGAGGTGACGTCCGACGGACCGCCGAGGACCGGGTGCAGGTAGGTGTACGGCTGCGCCCCGGTGCTGCGGGGCAGCGACACCGGCAGCCGACCGGACGGGTTCACGCGACCGGTCAGGACGTCGGCGATCGCCGGGCCGCC
>NZ_CAMPHH010000014.1 GCF_946885855.1 uncultured Actinotalea sp.
CCCCCTGCGGGTGCCCGGCCCGGGGGACCTGGTGGTCGGTCGTCACTCCTCGACGGTCACCGAGGTGATCGTGATGTCCTCGACCGGCCGGTCGCCCGGCCGCGTCTGGGTCGTGGCGATCGCGTCGACCACGGCGCGGCTCGCGTCGTCGGCGACCTTGCCGAAGATCGTGTGCTTGCCGTTGAGCCAGGTCGTCGCCGCGACGGAGATGAAGAACTGGGAGCCGTTCGTCCCGCCGACCTGGCCGGTGACGGGGTCCCGCCGCTTGCCGGCGTTGGCCATCGCGAGGAGGTAGGGCTCCGAGAAGGTCAGCTCGGGGTGGATTTCGTCGTCGAACGTGTACCCCGGGCCGCCCGTGCCCGTGCCGAGCGGGTCGCCGCCCTGGATCATGAACCCGGAGATGACCCGGTGGAAGATCGTGCCGTCGAAGAGCGGCTCGGACCGGTCCTCACCCGTGCGGGGGTCCTTCCACTCCTGGCTGCCCGTGGCCAGGCCCACGAAGTTGCGGACCGTCTTCGGTGCGTGGTGGGGGAAGAGCTCGATGCGGATGTCACCGGCGGAGGTGTGCAGGGTCGCGAACATGCGGTCATCCTCCCACGGGGCGCCCGCACGGGTGGGCCGGCCCTCAGCCTCACTCGCCTCACTCGGCGTCACCCGGCGGTCCTCGGCCCTGACCCCGTCGTGCTCGCCCGAAGGACGCGCGACCCGCCGTCGGGAGTGGCAGCATGGTCAGGAGTCCCGCAGGCCCGGAGCAGGAGACGGGGAGCCCGGCAGCACGCCGGTGGGCCGACAGACCTGACGCCGTCCACGGAGGAGCACCCATGTTCGACCGCATCAGAGCCGCTCGCACGACCGTCGACGCGGAGCGGCTCAAGACCCAGGCAGCCGAGCTGCAGGCGGTGCTCGCGGACGCCGGCAGCAAGGCGAACGTCACCGCCGCCCACCTCGCCGAGCAGGCGCGGCTGCAGGCCGCGGTCGCCAAGGAGTGGGCGACTCCGCACGTCGAGCACGGGGTGGACTGGGCGCGGCCGCGGCTGGAGAAGGCGCTCGCCGAGGGCAGGCACCGGGCCGCCCCGCACGTGGAGGCCGCGGCCCGCAAGGCCGTCCCCGTCGTCGACACCGCCCACGACAAGCTGGTCGAGGAGCTCCTGCCGAAGGTCGTCGCCGCCGTCGGTGCCGCCGCCGCCGCGACCGCTGCCGGCGCGGACAGGGCGCACGACGTGACGGCCGCGCGACTGGCCGAGCTGTCGCACGTCGAGTCGAAGAAGTCCCACAAGGGCCGCAACGTGCTGCTCTTCCTCGCGCTCGCCGGGGCCGGCGCGGCCGCCTACCAGGCCTGGCGGCGCAGCACCCCGACCACCGACCCCTGGGCCGAGGACCCGTGGCAGGCCACGCCGTCGGCGACGACGCGCCGTCCGGACTTCCAGGGCGTCGTCGAGGACGTGCGGCACGAGCTCGAGGACGCCGCCGAGGCCGTCGGTGAGGCGGCGGGCGAGGCGGTGGCCCGCACCCGCGAGGCGACCGCGAAGGCGAAGGAGAGCGGGGCCGCGGCGAAGTCCCGTCGCCGCTCGGGCTCGTCGGGCACGTCGAGCCCCGCCGACGACGCGACGACCACGCAGGCGATCGAGACCGCGGGCACCGGCTCGGCCGGCACGACGGCCGACACCGACGTGACGCCGGCCGACATCGCCGACACCATCGGGAGCCAGCTCGACGAGACGCCGGCGGCGGACGAGTCCGGCGAGAACGGCAAGCACAAGGCCTGATCCGCGCGGCAGCCCCACGGGCCGAAGGGTCCGGCAACGCAGACGACGAGAGGCCCGGTGCGAACCGGGCCTCTCGTCCTGTCGGGACGTCCTGTCAGGCTGCCTCGGCCGTCAGCCGCCGCGAGATCGCGATGGTCCGCGCCGCGAGGTGGTCGAGCGCGTCGAGCACGCCGTCGTCGATCGGGTCGTCGTTCTGGGCGCCGGAGACGTGGGACACCCCGTAGGGGTTGCCGTCGACGAACTTGAGCTGATCGGTGTACCCGGGCGTGACGAGGATCCCGCCGAAGTGCGCCACCGCGTGGTACATCGACAGCAACGTGGACTCCTGGCCGCCGTGCGCCGTCTGGGAGGACGTGAAGCCGGCGTAGACCTTGTCGGCGAGCTTCCCCTCCGCCCACAGCGGGCCGAGCGTGTCCACGAACTGCTGGAACTGGCTCGTCACGTTGCCGTACCGGGTGGGGGAGCCCAGCAGCACGACGTCGGCCCACTCGATGTCCTCCGGTGCGGCCTTCGGCTCGGCCGCGATCGCGTCGACGTGCTCGCGCCACCGGGGATTGCTGTCGACGGCAGCGTCGGGAGCGATCTCGGTCACGTGTCGACGCCGGACGTCGGCGCCCTCGCTCCCCGCGGCCTTCTCCAGGCGCAGCGCCATCTCGTGCAGGTTGCCGGTGCTCGAGTAGTAGATGATCGCGACGTTCGTCATGGGCCTCTCCCGTCCGACGGTGATTGACCCTTCCACCATCCGTGAGGCCGGCCGGTCCCGCACCCTGGAGCGGGCGATCTTGGTAGGTAAGGCTTACCTTGCCTTCAGGTAGCCTCCTCGCTGTGCCCCTGCCGATCCGCCCCGCCGAGCCCGCGACCAGGTGCACCCAGCCGCGGCTCGTCGCGGGCCTGGGCCGCCACGGGCAGCGCACCGCGCTGGTCGAGGGCGGCCGACGCACGAGCTTCACCGAGCTCGACCGGCTCGTCACGGAGCGGGCGCGGACGCTGGGACCTGTCCGACGCCTCGTCCTCGTGGCGATCGCGCCGACGACCGCGTCCGTCGTCGACTACCTCGGCGCGCTGCGCGGCGGCCACGCCGTGCTGCTGACCGCCGAGGACGACGTCGCCGTCGACACGCTCGTGCACGCCTACGACCCGGACGTCGTCCTGAGGGCGGGCGGCGGCATCGCGGAGCGGCGCGCCGGGACGGCCCACGAGCTGCACCCGGACATCACACTGCTGCTGAGCACGTCAGGGTCGACCGGCTCCGCGAAGCTCGTCCGGCTGTCCCGGCAGAACGTCGACAGCAACGCCGCGGCGATCGCGGCGTCGCTCGGGCTGGGGGCCGACGACAGCGCGGTGACGAGCCTGCCCCTGCACTACACGTACGGGCTGTCGGTCCTGCACTCCCACCTGCACGTCGGGGGAGCGGTGGCACTGACCGGCCTGTCCGTGGTGGACACCTGCTTCTGGGAGCTCGTCCGGACCGAGGGCGTCACGTCCGTGGCGGGCGTGCCGCACACCTTCGACCTCCTGGACCGGACCGGCTTCACCGGCGCCGACCTGCCGGAGCTGCGTCGGATCACCCAGGCCGGTGGCCGCCTCGCCCCCGACGCCGTCCTGCGCTGGCACGGGACCGGCCGGCGCCACGGCTGGGACCTCGTCGTCATGTACGGGCAGACGGAGGCCACGGCCAGGATGGCGGTGCTCCCGCCGCACCTCACGGCGACCCACCCCGCCGCCGTCGGCCGGGTGCTGCCGGGCGGTGAGCTCCGCGTCGAGCCGGTCCCCGAGGCCGACGAGCCGGGTGTCGGCGAGCTCGTCTACCGCGGGCCCAACGTCATGCTCGGCTACGCGACGACGCCCGCGGACCTGGCACTCGGCCGCACCGTCACCGAGCTGCGGACCGGGGACCTCGGCCGCATCCGCGACGGCCTGGTGGAGGTCGTCGGCCGGCGGGCTCGGTTCGTCAAGCTCTTCGGCCTGCGGATCGACCTCGGCGTCCTCGAGGCCCGTCTCGCCGACGGCGGCCTGACCGCCGCGTGCGCCGGGGACGACGACGTGCTCGTCGTCGTGGTCGAGCGGGAGGGCCTGCGCCGCGCGGGGCTGCACGGGGCGGGAGCCGTCGAGGCGGTCCGCCGCCGGCTCGCCGGGGCGTGCGGCGTGCCGGGGACCGTCATCGACGTCGTCGTCGTCGAGGAGCTGCCGCGGCTCACCAGCGGCAAGGTGGACCTGGCAGCGGTGCGGGAGGTCGCGGCGCGGCGTCGCCAGGGCGTCGCGGACCCCGGGCGTGGCGGTGCGCCCTCGACCGGGCCGGACGCAGGGCCGTCGGCCGAGAGCGCGGCCCCTCCGGGCGCTCACGGGGACGGCGCGTCCGTCGCGGCGCTCGTGGCCCTGTACGCGGAGCTGCTCGAGCGTCCGGACGCGACCGCCGACAGCACGTTCGTGGGGCTGGGCGGCGACTCGCTGTCCTACGTCGAGACGTCCGTGCGACTCGAGCGGCGGCTGGGCGCGCTCCCGGCAGGGTGGCACCTCCTGCCGGTCCGGGACCTCGCGGCCACCCGCGCCGACGACGACGCGGCCCGGCCCTCCCGGCGCGGCGGTCTCGGGCGCCTGGAGACGAGCGTCGCGCTGCGGGCCGTCGGCATCCTGCTCGTGGTGATGACCCACTCGAACGTCCTGCACCTGCCTGGCGGGGCGCACCTGCTCCTGGCCGTGGCGGGGTTCAACCTGGCGCGCTTCCAGCTCTCCGCGGCGGACCGCGCGACGCGGGTGCGCCGCGTCGGCGCGAGCCTGACCCGCCTCCTGGTGCCGAGCGTCCTGTGGATCGGTGTCGCCGGTGCCGTCACAGGCCTCTACGCGCCGACGACGGCGCTCCTGCTCACCAACGTCCTCGGTCCCGACCGCTGGGGCTCCGCCTGGCACTTCTGGTTCCTCGAGGCCGTGGTGTGGCTCGTCGTCGGCGTCACTGCGCTGCTGTCCGTGCCGGCGCTCGACCGCGCGGAGCGGCGGTGGCCGTTCGGCGCCCCGCTGGCAGTGCTCGCCGTCGGCCTGCTGTTCCGGTTCGAGGCGCTCGTGGTCGACAGCGGGCCGCACATCCAGACGCCGCAGAACCTCCTGTGGCTCTTCGCCCTGGGCTGGGCCGCGGCTCGGGCAGGGACCCGGTGGCAGCGCGCCGTCGTGACGGTCGCGGCGCTCCTCACCGTGCCGGGCTTCTTCGAGAACCCGCTGAGGGAGGGGCTCGTCGTCGGTGCGGTGGCCCTCCTGGTGTGGGTCGGGAGCCTGCCGTTCCCGCGCGGGCTCGGCCGGGTGGCCGGTCTCCTCGCCGCGAGCTCGCTGTACGTCTACCTGACGCACTGGATGGTCTACCCGCACCTGGAGGACGACTACCCGGTGCTGGGCGTGCTCGCGTCGTTCGTCGTCGGCCTCGCGTACTGGCAGCTCACCGACCGGACCTGGCGACGCGTGGCGGGCGCCGTGCAGCGGCGACAGGGCCGCACCAAGCGGCCGCACGCACGACGCGTGTGACGGGCCGGCTCCGACGCCGACAGCTCCGGAGACGACGAGGACGGCTCACCGGGAGTGAGCCGTCCTCGTGGTGCTGTGGAGCCAAGGGGACTCGAACCCCTAACCCCCTGCTTGCAAAGCAGGTGCGCTACCAATTGCGCCATGGCCCCGCGCGGCCGGGGCCGCGGTCCGGGTCGTGCTGGTGCTCCGCCCGGTGATGGTCAGGCGACGTCGTCGGTGACCTCGGTCCACAGGTCGCGCTCGTCGCGGTCCTCGGCGTACGTCCGCCAGGCGAGGTATGCGGCTCCGAGGGCGAGCAGGGCGATGACGAGCTTCTTCATCCGTCCTCCGTGGAGCGTCGGGGGTGGGCCTAAGAGGACTTGAACCTCTGACCTCTTCCTTATCAGGGAAGCGCTCTAACCGTCTGAGCTATAGGCCCGTGCGCGTCGCGGCGTGCCGCAGGCGCCGGACGAGAGTACCCCAGCGCCGGTGTCGGACCCAACTCGGACGGGTCCCCAGGGCGGCTGCGACGTGCGGGTGCTGCCGCCGACGACGACGCCTTCGTCGCGCCTCAGTCGTCCGTGAGGGTCATGTGGATGCCACCCACGAGCGCCGCGACGATGTTGTAGAGGAATGCGCCGAGCGTCGCCAGCGCCGTGAGCAGGACGACGTCGACGATCGCGATGATCGTCGCCAGCGCCATGACACGGTCGAAGGCGGCGTACTCGGTGATCGGGAAGAAGTCGGGGCTTCCGGTGATCTCCGTGATCGTCTCGTCGAGCTGCGCGAAGACGCCCTGGCCGTCCAGCGTGAACCACACGACCGCCGCCGCGACGACCATCATGATCCCCACCGCGAACGACAGCAGGAACGACAGCTTCATGACCGACCACGGGTCGATCCGCGCCAGTGCCAGGCGCACGCGACGAGGTCCGGTCGCCGCGGGCGCAGGAGCCTCGGCACGGCCCGCCGCGGGTCCCGTGCGCTCCGACGTCGGCCGGGGGTCGCGGTTCACCGCCCCGGCGACGGCCGCGCCGGCCGCCTTGAGCCGCTCCGAGACCGAGGGACCGGCGTCGCCGTTCTCGCGCGGGACCGCCGGACGCTCCGCCGTCGTCTGCGTGTCGGGCTGAGCCGGCTTCTCCGGGGTGCGCACCGAGGTGCGCCCGGGCGCGGCCCCGGGCGTGCTCGCGGGGCGCGGCTGCGTGCCGTCGGTGCTCATCGGTCTCCCTCTGTCGGCGCCGGGTCCTCACCGGGAGCCGCGTCCTCGACGGGGGACGCACCGTCCCCCTCGGCGTCCACGGTAACCGCATCGGCCCCGAGATTGCGCTCCACGTTCCGGGCGACGGCGAGGATCCGGTCCCCGGCGTCCGGCTTGGCGAGGATCACGCCCGCCGCGTCACGCCCGTGGACCGGGATGTCGTCGATCACCGAGCGCACCACCTTGCCGCTCTCCATGACCACGAGCACCTCGTCGCCCTGCTCCACCATGAGGGCACCGACGAGCTGACCGCGATCGCCCGGGAGCCGCACGGCGCGGACCCCGAGCCCGCCGCGGTTGGTGCGCCGGTAGTCGAGGTTCCCGTCGCCGGTGACCCGGTGGATGTCCGACCGCTTCGCCATGCCGGCGTCGGTCACCGTGATGAGGAACGACTCCGGCGTGATGACGTCCATGCTCAGCAGCTCGTCGTCGTCGCGGAAGCGCATGCCCGTGACGCCGGACGTCGGGCGCCCCATGGGACGCAGCTGGTCGGCGGTCGCCCGGAAGCGGACGGCCTGGCCCTTGCGGGACACCAGCAGCAGCTCGTCGTCCTCGTTCGCGAGGCCAGCGGACACCAGCTCGTCCGGGTTGCCGTCCTCGTCGGTGCGCAGGTTGACGGCGATGAGGCCGCCGGACCGGTTGGAGTCGTACTCCGCCAGGCGGGTCTTCTTCACCAGACCGCGGCGCGTGGCGAGCACGAGGTACTCGGCCTGCTCGTAGTCGCGCAGGTCGACGACCTTGGCGATCTGCTCGCCGGGCTGGAACGCCAGGAGGTTCGCGACGTGCTGGCCCTTGGAGTCCCGCCCGCCCTCGGGCAGCTCGTACGCCTTCGCCCGGTAGACCCGCCCGAGGTTGGTGAAGAACAGCAGCCAGTGGTGCGTGGTCGTGACGCCGAAGTGCTCGACGACGTCGTCGGCGCGCAGCTGGGCGCCCCGGACGCCCTTGCCGCCGCGCTTCTGCACGCGGTACTGGTCGCTGCGGGTGCGCTTGGCGTAACCGCCCCGCGTGATGGTGACGACGACCTCCTCCTCCGGGATGAGGTCCTCCATCGAGACCTCGCCGTCGAAGGGCAGGATCGTCGTGCGCCGCTCGTCGCCGTACTTGGCCACGATCTCGTCGAGCTCCTCGCCGACGATCCGGCGCTGTCGCTCCGCGTTGCCGAGGATGTCCTTGTAGTCCTCGATCTGCACCATGAGGTGCTCGTACTGGTCGATGATCTTCTGCCGCTCCAGGGCCGCGAGGCGGCGCAGCTGGAGGTTGAGGATCGCGGTCGCCTGGATCTCGTCGACCTCGAGGAGCTCCATCAGCCCGGTCCGGGCCTGCTCCACGTCCGGCGAACGGCGGATCAGCGCGATGACCTCGTCCAGCGCGTCGAGCGCCTTGAGGTAGCCGCGCAGGATGTGCGCCTCCTCCTCGGCCTTGCGCAGCCGGTACTGCGTGCGCCGGACGACGACGTCGAGCTGGTGCGTCACCCAGTGCCGCACGAAGGCGTCGATGCTCAGCGTGCGCGGGACGTCGTCGACGAGCGCGAGCATGTTCGCGCCGAACGTCTCCTGCAGCTGCGTGTGCTTGTAGAGGTTGTTGAGGACGACCTTCGCGACGGCGTCACGCTTGAGGACGACGACGAGCCGCTGGCCCGTGCGGCCCGAGGTCTCGTCCCGGATGTCCGCGATCCCCTGGATGCGGCCGTCCTTGACGAGCTCGGCGATCTTCGCGGCGAGGTTGTCGGGGTTGACCTGGTACGGCAGCTCCGTGACCACGAGGCACACGCGGTTCTGGATCTCCTCGACCGTGACCACCGCGCGCATGGTGATCGAGCCGCGACCGGTGCGGTACGCGTCCTCGATGCCACGCCGGCCCAGGATCGTCGCGCCCGTGGGGAAGTCCGGCCCGGGGACCCGCTGGATGAGCGCCTCGAGCAGCTCCTCCTTGCTCGCCTCGGGGTGCTCGAGGTGCCACCGGACGCCCTCGGCCACCTCCCGCAGGTTGTGCGGCGGGATGTTCGTCGCCATGCCGACGGCGATCCCGGCGCTGCCGTTGACGAGCAGGTTCGGGAACCGCGCGGGCAGGACCGACGGCTCCTGCGTGCGGCCGTCGTAGTTGTCCCGGAAGTCGACGGTCTCCTCGTCGATGTCCCGGACCATCTCCATGGCCAGCGGGGCCATCTTGCACTCGGTGTACCGGGGGGCAGCCGCCGGGTCGTTGCCCGGGGAGCCGAAGTTGCCCTGGCCGGCGACGAGCGGGTACCGCAGCGACCAGTCCTGCACGAGGCGGACGAGGGCGTCGTAGATCGCCGTGTCACCGTGCGGGTGGTACTTGCCCATGACGTCGCCGACGACGCGCGAGCACTTGGAGAACTGCCGGTCGGGCCGGTAGCCGCCGTCGTACATGGCGTACAGGACCCGGCGGTGGACCGGCTTGAGGCCGTCCCGGACGTCGGGCAGCGCGCGGCCGACGATCACCGACATCGCGTAGTCGAGGTACGACCGCTGCATCTCGAGCTGCAGGTCGACCGGCGTGATGCGGTCGGTCAGCACCTCGGCGGGCGTCTCCTCGGTCGGCTCGTCCCCGGTGGGCGGCGTCTGGTCGGTCACGGTGCTCCTTGCTCAGGACGTGCGGGGTTGTCGCTGGGACGGTCTCGACTCGACGTGATTCCTAGATATCGAGGAAACGAACGTCCTTGGCGTTGCGCTGGATGAAGCTGCGGCGGCTCTCGACGTCCTCCCCCATGAGGATGGAGAAGATCTCGTCGGCCGCGGCCGCGTCGTCGAGGTTGACCTGCCGCAGGGTGCGGTGCTCCGGGTCCATGGTCGTCTCCCACAGCTCCGAGTAGTCCATCTCGCCCAGGCCCTTGTAGCGCTGGATCCCGTTCTCCTTCGGGATCCGCCGGCCGGCGGCAAGCCCCTCCTGGAGCATCGCGTCGCGCTCGCGGTCCGAGTACACGTAGTCGTGCGGCGCGTTGGACCACTTGAGGCGGTACAGCGGGGGCTGCGCCAGGTAGACGTGGCCCTCCTTGATGAGGTCCGGCATGTACCGGAACAGCAGCGTCAGCAGGAGCGTCGAGATGTGCTGGCCGTCGACGTCCGCGTCCGCCATCAGGACGATCTTGTGATAGCGCAGCTTGGTGATGTCGAAGTCCTCGCCGATGCCGGTGCCGAACGCCGTGATGAGCGCCTGGACCTCGGCGTTGCCGAGCGCCCGGTCCAGCCGGGCCCGCTCGACGTTGAGGATCTTGCCGCGGATCGGGAGGATCGCCTGGGTCCGGGGGTTGCGGCCGCGCACCGCCGAGCCGCCCGCCGAGTCGCCCTCGACGATGAAGATCTCGCACTCCTCCGCCTTGTTCGACTGGCAGTCACGCAGCTTGCCCGGCATGCCGCCGGACTCCAGCAGGCCCTTGCGGCGGGTGGCCTCGCGGGCCTTGCGCGCAGCCATGCGCGCCGCCGACGCCTGGATCGCCTTGCGGATGACGTCCCGCGCCTCGTTGGGGTGGGAGTCGAGCCAGTCGGTGAGCTGCTCGTTGACGACCTTCTGCACGAAGGTCTTCGCCTCGGTGTTGCCGAGCTTGGTCTTCGTCTGGCCCTCGAACTGCGGCTCGCCGAGCTTGACGGAGATGACGGCGGTGAGCCCCTCCCGGACGTCGTCGCCGGTGAGGTTCTCCTCCTTCTCCTTGAGGATGTTCTTGTCGCGCGCGTAGCGGTTGACCAGCGACGTCAGCGCGGCGCGGAACCCCTCCTCGTGCGTGCCGCCCTCGGTCGTGGAGATCGTGTTCGCGTAGGTGTGCACCGACTCCGAGTACGCGCCGGTCCACTGCATCGCGATCTCGACGGACACCTTGCGGGTCGTGTCCTCGGCCTCGAAGTCGATGACCTCGGGGTGGACGAGCTCGACCTTCTTCGCGCCGTTGAGGTGCTTGACGTAGTCGACCAGCCCGCCGTCGTAGCGGTAGGTGACCGTGCGCTGGTGCAGGGGCGCGCCGCCGTCGGCCGCGGCGTCCTGCTCCTGGCCGGCCGAGCTCGGCTCGGTGACCTCGTCCTCGGTGCCGGTGTGCTGCGGACGCTCGTCGGTCAGCGTGATCTGCAGGCCCTTGTTGAGGAACGCCATCTGCTGGAACCGCGCGCGCAGCGTCTCGAAGTCGTAGTCGACCGTCTCGAAGATGGAGTCGTCCGCGTAGAAGACCTGCGTGGTCCCCGTGTCCTCCGTCGCCTCGAGGCGCTGGAGCTCGCCCACCGGCTTGCCGCCGTCGGCGAACTCCTGCCGCCACGTGTACCCGTCCCGCTTGACGGTCGTGACGACGCGGCTGGACAGGGCGTTGACCACGGAGATGCCGACGCCGTGCAGACCGCCCGAGACCGCGTACCCACCGCCACCGAACTTGCCGCCGGCGTGCAGGATCGTCATGACGACCTCGACCGTGGGCCGGCCCTCGGTCGGGTGGATCGCCACGGGGATGCCGCGGCCGTCGTCGGTGACCCGCACGCCGCCGTCCGCCTGGAGCACCACCTCGATGTGGTCGCAGTAGCCGGCGAGCGCCTCGTCGACGGAGTTGTCGACCACCTCGTAGACGAGGTGGTGCAGACCACGGGGCCCGGTCGAGCCGATGTACATGCCGGGGCGCTTGCGGACGGCCTCGAGGCCCTCCAGGACCGTGATGTTGCTCGCGTCGTAGCCGTTGTCCCGGCGCACCGGTGCGGCGGTGGGGGTGTCCGGCTTCTCGAGGGTGCTGTCGTGGTCGTCCTGCGGGGTCGTCGCGCTCTGGTCAGCCACGGGCCGGGATGCTCCTTCGAGGTCGCGCGCGGGGAGTCCGCGTCGCACAAGGCTTCCTGGCCGTCGCGGGGAGGAGGACCCGCACACGGGCGACCACGCGGGGCGCGGCGCCGGACGGCTCCTCCGGCGCTGCGGAGCACCAGGAATGACAGCCGTCAGTCTACCCTGTCGTGCCCCTCTCACGGCCCTGTGCACACCGTGGAGCCGCGATCGGGACGACCGGGTGACCCGGTGGTGGCGGGGGGCGTGTGCGGGCCTCCCAGCGGCGTCCACGGGCCTGATCTCTCCCGGTCGCCCCGGCGGTCAGCCGTAGGTGTCCCGCGGACCGCGCCCGACGACGCGCCGCTGTCCCCGACCCCAGCGCGGAGCCGCCGGGCCGAGGACCTTGACGTCCTGCACGACGTCCGGGCCGAGCTCCGCCGCGAGCCGTTGCAGCAGCTGCGGGGCCAGGAGCCGCACCTGCGTCGCCCACGCCGTGGAGTCGGTGCGCACGACGAGCAGGCCGTCGTCGAACGTCTCGGGCGTGCAGTGCTCGGCCACCTGGTCGCCGACGACCTCCCGCCACCGCCCGACGACGCCGCCGACGGACAGCTCCGCCGACCACCCGCGCTCGGTCGCGAGCCGAGCCAGGGCGTCCCCGACGAGCGCGGGGTCCCGGCCGTCCCGCGCCGCCGAGGACAGCTGCACCTCGGACGGTCGCCCGCGCCGCCGGACCGGCGCTCCCGGTCGCAGCCCGCGCGCCTCCGCCGCGGCCCGTGCCCGGTTCAGCGCCGCCAGGGCGACCGCCGACGCCGGCGTCCCGCCGATCCGCTCGTGCACGGGCCGGTCCACGCCGGGCCGGTCCACGGCGGCGCGCTCAGCGGACACGGGTGACCGCCCCGCCCATGACGTCCCACCGGGCGCCCTCGAGCTCCTCGGGCACGTCCTCGGCCACCGCCGCGGTCACCAGCACCTGCTCGGCCCGCGCGACGAGCCCGGCGAGCCGACGACGGCGCCGGGAGTCCAGCTCCGCGAAGACGTCGTCGAGGACCAGCACCGGCTCGCTGCCCTCGTCCCACGAGGAGATGCCTCCGGCCGTGTCGTCGTCAGGGGTGCCGTGGGTGAGCAGCTGGTACGAGCCCAGCCGCAGCGCGAGCGCCATGGACCACGACTCGCCGTGGCTCGCGAAGCCCTTGGCCGGCAGGCCGCCCAGGCTGAGCACCAGGTCGTCGCGGTGCGGCCCGACGAGGTTGACGCCCCGCTCGATCTCCTGGCGCCGCAGCCGGCTCAGCGCCTCGAGGAGCTGCGCCTCGAGGAGCTCGGTCGAGGCGCCCCGGTGGGGGACCCCGGGCTCGCTGCGGGTGACCGGACCGCTCGAGCGGCCGCGGTCGTCGTCGTCGGCGCTCGCCTCGAGGGACGACCGGTAGCCGACGACGGCGGCGCCCTGACCCTCGGAGACCTGTTCGTACGCGGCGGCGACGTGCGGACGGAGCTGGTCCACGAGGCGGATCCGGGCCGCGAGCACCTGCGCGCCGAGCTGCGCGAGCTTGGCGTCCCAGACGTCGAGGGTGCGCAGGTCCGGGGCCTCGTCCCCGGCCGGGCGGCGGCCGCGCCGGGCACCCCCTGCCGACTTCAGCAGCGCACCGCGCTGGCGCAGGATCCGGTCGTAGTCGCCGAGGACGGCCGCCATGCGCGGCGCGACCTGCACGACGAGCTCGTCGAGGAACCGCCGTCGGCCGTCCGGATCCCCCTTGACCAGCGCCAGGTCCTCCGGCGCGAACAGGACGGTGCGCAGGATGCCGAGCACGTCGCGCGGCCGGCGCACCGGGGCGCGGTTCACCTGGGCCCGGTTCGCGCGGCCCGGGTTGATCTCGAGCTCGACGAGGCTCGACCGGTCACCGCGGACGGCACGCAGCCGGACGACGGCGCGCGCGGCCCCGGCCCGGACGAGCGCCGCGTCGGTGGCGACACGGTGGCTGCCCAGCGTCGCGACGTACCCGATCGCCTCGACGAGGTTCGTTTTCCCCTGACCGTTCGGACCCACGAGGGCGCTGACGCCGGGCTCCAGCGCGAGGTCGACCTGCTCGTAGGACCGGAAGTCCGTCAGGGACAGGTGGCTGACGTGCACGCTCGCTCTCTCGGTCGGTGCCGGCCGGGGGTGGTCCGGGCGTCAGGCGGGCGGCTGCGCCGGGCGCACGGCGTGGCCGCCGAACTGCTGACGCAGGGCGGCGACGGCCTTCATGGCCGGCGAGTCGTGCTGCCGCGAGGCGAAGCGTGCGAAGAGCGCCGCCGAGATGACCGGCAGGGGGACGGCCTGGTCGATCGCCTCGTCCACGGTCCAGCGGCCCTCGCCGGAGTCCTCGACGAAGTCGTCGATCGAAGCCAGCTGCGGGTCCTGCTCGAGCGCCTCGACCAGGAGGTCGAGCAGCCAGGACCGGACCACGGTGCCCTGCGTCCACGCGCGCAGCGTGCCGGTGACGTCCGTGACGATGTCCTGCGCGGTGAGGAGCTCGTACCCCTCGGCGTAGGCCTGCATGAGGCCGTACTCGATGCCGTTGTGCACCATCTTCGCGTAGTGGCCCGCGCCGACGGAGCCGGCGTGGACGAACCCGTTGGGCCGCTCGCCGTCGGGGCGCAGGGCGTCGAACACCGGCATGAGGGCCGCGACGTCCTCGTCGGAGCCGCCGGCCATGAGGCCGTACCCGTTGGCCAGGCCCCACACGCCGCCGGAGACGCCGACGTCGACGTACCGGATGCCGCGTTCGGCCAGGTGGGCGGCGTGGCGGGCGTCGTCGGTGAAGTGGGAGTTGCCACCCTCGACGACGAGGTCGCCCTCGGCGAGGAGGGTGCCCAGCTGCTCGACGACGCCGCGCGTCACCTCGCCGGCCGGGACCATGACCCACACGACGCGGGGCGCGGGCAGCGCGGCGACCAACGCCTCGAGGGACTCGACGTCCGACACCTCGGGGTTGCGGTCGTAGCCGGTGACCTCGACACCTCGCTCACGCATCCGGGCGCGCATGTTCGCGCCCATCCGACCGAGTCCGACGAGTCCGAGGTGCATGGGCGATCTCCTAGGAGGCGAAGCGGATGGGCACCAGGAGGTACCGGTACCCCTTGTCGTCGTCCCCCTCGAGCGAGTCCTGCCCGGTGAACTCCACCGGCTTGTTCGGGTGGGTGAAGGACATCCGCACGAAGTCCGTGTCGAGCGCGCCCAGCCCGTCGAGCAGGAACTGCGGGTTGAACGCGACCGTGATGTCCTCACCCGTGAGGGCGGCCTCGAGGGCCTCGGACGCCTGGGCATCATCACCCTGACCGGCGTCGAGCACCACCTGGCCCTCGCTGAACGCGAGCCGGATGGGGGTGTTGCGCTCGGCGACGAGCGACACGCGCCGGGCGGCCTCGACGAGCACCTGCTTGGGCACGACGGCGTGGATCGGCGTCTCGTCGGGGAAGAGCCGGCGCACGGCCGGGTACTCGCCGTCGACGAGCAGCGACGTGGTGTGCCGGCCGCCCGCCTCGAAGCCGATGAGGTCCACCCCCGCGCCCGTCGACAGGGCGACGGCGACGCGGTCCGAACCGCCGAGCGACTTCGCGGCGTCGGAGAGCGTCCGGGCTCGCACGAGGGCCGTGGCGGCGTAGTCCGGCGACGACGGCGTCCAGCTGAGCTCGCGCAGGGCGAGGCGGTACCGGTCGGTGGCGAGCATGGTGATCCGCTCGCCCGCGATCTCGACCCGGACGCCGGTCAGCAGGGGCAGGGTGTCGTCGCGGGAGGCGGCGACGGTCACCTGGGCGACCGCCGCGGTGAGCTCGTCCCCGGCGATGCTGCCGACGACCTCGGGCATCGCGGGCAGGGCGGGGTAGTCCTCCACCGGCATGGTCAGCAGCGAGAACCGGCTCGCGCCGCAGGTGACGGTCACCTTGGTGCCGTCCAGGACCACGTCGACCGGCTTGGCGGGCAGCGCCCGGGAGATCTCCGCGAGCAGGCGGCCCGAGACGAGCACGGTGCCCGGCTCGGTGACGTCCGCGGCGATCTCCGAGCGGGCGGAGACCTCGTAGTCGAAGCTCGAGAGCTGGACGACCCCGCTGGTGTCGGCTGCGAGGCGGACGCCGGCGAGGACCGGGACCGGTGGACGGGTCGGCAGCGATCGCGCGGTCCACGTGACCGCCTCCGCGAGCACGTCACGCTCGACCCTGAACCTCATCGCTCATCCTCCTGCTTGTCCGACCCCCCGTGGCGCGCGTCGCGCGGACCTCCGACCCGCTCGTGGCGCTGTGAGGTCGACGCGGTCGCCCCCGCCCGGCAGGTGGTGACCCAGTGATCCGTGTGAACAGTACGCGAGCGGCCCACGCCGCCGCGCCCGTCCCACGCGGACGGGACGGACGGCGCCGTCGTCGGTGGTCGTCCTCGCCCGATGCTCGGCCGAGGCACAGCCATGAAGGCGTTGTGGATCGGGAAGAGGGAGATCAGTCGTCCTCGTCATCGGTGCTGTGGACACTGTGGACGAGGATCGTCCGTGCTGGTCGCAGCCCTCGACGGGGTGTGGACGTGGTGTCGACGGCGCTGTCGACGACAGAGGGCTCCCGTGGACGGGAACGCTTCGTCCACGAGGCGTCCCCGGGAAGCACAGGTGGCGTCCACATGAACGCTGCGTGTCGTCCACCGTCCTCCACAGCCCTTTCCACAGGTGTGCACAGCACGATCGTCGTGACGACGGCACGCCGACCACGCGGCGGACGGCGGGCCGACGGCCGGGACCGACCGCGATCGCACACTCGACACGAGCCGGGTGTCACCCGGATGGAGCACTCGCGCGGCCTGCCCGTGGTGGTGACGTCAGCCGCGGTGCTGCTGCTTGATGCGGTTCGTCAGCTCCGTGACCTGGTTGTAGATCGAGCGACGCTCGGCCATGAGCTCGCGGATCTTGCGGTTGGCGTGCATGACCGTCGTGTGGTCGCGGCCGCCGAACTGCTGGCCGATCTTCGGCAGGCTCATCTCCGTGAGCTCCCGGCACAGGTACATGGCGATCTGGCGCGCCGTGACCAGGACCCGGGACCGCGAGGACCCGCACAGGTCGTCGATGGTCAGGCCGAAGTAGTTGGCGGTCTGGGCGATGATCGCGGCGGCCGTGATCTCGGCCGTGTCGTCGTCGGTGATGAGGTCCTTGAGCACGATCTCGGCGAGGGCGAGGTCGACGCTCTGACGATTGAGGTTGGCGAAGGCCGTCACCCGGATGAGCGCGCCCTCGAGCTCGCGGATGTTCGTGGAGATCTTCGACGCGATGTACTCGAGGACCTCGTCCGGCGCCTGCAGCCGCTCGTTGGCGGCCTTCTTGCGCAGGATCGCGATGCGGGTCTCGAGGTCCGGCGGCTGCACGTCGGTGATGAGGCCCCACTCGAACCGGGAGCGCATCCGGTCCTCGAAGCCGTTGAGCTGCTTGGGCGGGAGGTCGGACGTGATGACGACCTGCTTGTTCGCGTTGTGCAGCGTGTTGAACGTGTGGAAGAACTCCTCCATCGTCTGTTCCTTGCCCTGCAGGAACTGGATGTCGTCGACGAGGAGGACGTCCACCTCGCGGTAGCGACGCTGGAAGGCGCCCGCCTTGCCCTCGCCGATGGAGTTGATGAAGTCGTTCGTGAACTCCTCCGAGTTCACGTAGCGCACCCGCACACCGGAGTACAGCGACTGCGCGTAGTGGCCGATGGCGTGGAGCAGGTGCGTCTTGCCGAGCCCGGAGTCCCCGTAGATGAACAGGGGGTTGTAGGCCTTGGCCGGGGCCTCGGCGACCGCCACCGCCGCGGCGTGGGCGAAGCGGTTCGACGACCCGATGACGAACGTCTCGAAGAGGTACTTGGGGTTGAGACGCGCCGGCTCGGCCTGGACGACCGTGCCGGGGCGACGCCGGCCGGCATAGGCGCGGTCGTCGAAGCGGCCGAGGTCGTCCTCGACCGCCCGGAGCACCCGGGCGTCGTCGTCGGCGTCGTCCAGCGGGACCTCGGAGGTCCCGAACGGTTCCGCGCGCCCGGTGGTGACCGGGGCGTCGTCGTCGAGGGCGGGGTCCACCATGACGGCGAAGCGCGCGTCCATGCCGAGCGTGCGGCTCAAGGCGGCGGTGAGCTCCGGTCGCGCGCGCGTCTCGAGGTACTCCTTGGTGAAGTCGTTCCCGACGCCGAGCAGGACCGTCCCGTCGAGCAGGCCCATCGGTCGGGCGAGCCGGATGAACGCGAGCTGCTGCTGCGAGGCGACGCCGGCACCGGCGAGGTGGTCGACGGCCCGCCCCCAGACCTCGGCGATCGAGTCGTCCTGCCCTGTCACCAGTTGACTCCCCGATGCGATGCGTGGTCCGTGCCGTGGGGTCCGCGGCGTGGCGGCAGGCCCCTTCAGAGGACCGCAGTGTGGCACGACCGGCCATGATCCACACAGTTCTCCACAGCCTGTGCGCATCGGGTGCCGCGCAGCGCCGCGCAACCCGGGACATCCTGCACGGCGTGTCGCCGCAGTGGCGATAGGCCGTTCGGGTCACACTGATAGGTCGATCGACGGGGCTCCGGCTCGTCCACGCGGCTCGCGGCGACGTGACGCCACGCGACCCGGGACGGCCCGTGGGCGGTTTGACCGTGCGCGCGGCGGCGCGTACCGTGACACAGCCGTTCTTCGCGGTCCCTCCTGCCTGCGCACGTTCGCGCGATCCTTAGCTCCGGGTCGCCGTCGCGCTGCGGCGGGAGCGCTGCCCGGGGACGCCGTGGATGTCCGTCCTCGCGACGGTGACGATGAACGAACCTTGGAGTCTGACGTGTCGAAGCGCACCTTCCAGCCGAACAACCGGCGCCGGGCCAAGACCCACGGCTTCCGCCTGCGCATGCGCACGCGTGCGGGCCGCGCGATCCTGGCCGCCCGTCGGCGCAAGGGTCGCACCGAGCTCTCCGCCTGAGTCCCGGTGCTGCCCGCCGCGCTGCGGATGCGTCGGTCCGACGAGTTCGCACGGACCATCCGCACCGGCGCGCGGGCAGGACGCAGCACGCTCGTCGTGCACTGCGTCGTCGATCAGGACTGCGCCGTCGACTCCTCGGGGCACGACCCGCACGTCGGGTTCGTGGTCTCGAAGGCTGTCGGCGGCGCTGTCGTGCGTAACCGGGTCCGACGGCGCCTGCGCGGCGCCGTCCTCGAGCACCGCGAAGCGCTCCCGCCGGGCACCGACCTCGTCGTGCGTGCTCTGCCGCCCTCGGCGACGGCGCCGTACGCGACGGTCCGCGACGAGCTGCGCTCCGCGCTCGGGAGTGCGCTGCGCCGGGCAGGTGCCGGACCTGCCGTGGCCCGGGGTGCATCGTGACGACCTCCGCCACGACGGCGGGACGTGATCGAGGCGCTCGCCGCGTCCTGGACGCCGTGGCACGGACCCCCCGGGCGCTGCTGCTCGGGCTGCTGTGGGTGTACCGGACGTTCGTCTCTCCCCTGACGGGCCCGACGTGCCGGTACTACCCGAGCTGTTCGGGCTACGCGGTGCTGGCGGTGCAGCGGCACGGCGCGCTCCGTGGTTCGTGGCTCGCGGCACGCCGGCTGGGGCGCTGCCACCCCTGGGCCGCCGGCGGGGTCGACGACGTCCCCCCGGCACGCGAACGACCCACGCCCCCGACGACCTCCGCCCGGCCGGCCGGGCACCTCCACCCCCGCTGAGGAGCACCACCCGATGTCGATCGACAGCATCTTCTACCCGCTCAAGTGGGTCGTCGCGTGGATCATGTACGGCTTCCACGAGCTGCTCACGGCGATCGGCCTGCCCTCGGAGTCGGGGGCGGCCTGGGTCGGTTCGATCGTGGGCCTCGTCGTCGTCATCCGGATCCTGCTCATCCCGCTGTTCGTGAAGCAGATCAAGGCGTCGCGAGGCATGCAGCTGGTGGCGCCGGAGCTGCAGAAGGTGCAGAAGAAGTACAAGGGGAAGACGGACCCGGCGTCGCGTGAGGCGATGACGCGGGAGACGATGGAGCTGTACAAGAAGCACGGCACGAACCCGTTCGCGTCGTGCCTGCCGATCCTGGCCCAGTCCCCCGTGTTCTTCGCACTGTTCCGCGTCCTGTACACGCTGCCGTCGGTCGCGGAGGGGACGTACCAGGACGGCGGCCGCGACAGCATCGGACCGATCGACCAGCAGCTGGCGCAGGAGGCGGAGAGCGCGACGATCTTCGGTGCGCGGATCTCCGAGACCTTCCTCGGGTCGGACGACATCCGCGTGAAGGTCGTGACGGTGCTGCTCATCGTGGCCATGTCCGCCACGACCTTCTTCACGCAGAAGCAGCTGACGCAGAAGAACATGCCGGCGTCCGCCCTGCAGGGACCGATGGCGCAGCAGCAGAAGATGCTCCTCTACCTGCTGCCCCTGATCTTCGCGATCTCCGGCGTCAACTTCCCGATCGGTGTCCTCGTCTACTGGACGACCACGAACCTGTGGTCGATGGGGCAGCAGTTCTACGTCATCCGCAACAACCCGACGCCCGGGTCCGAGGCAGAGCGGATGCTCAAGGAGCGTCGTGCTCGCAAGGCGGCCCGCCGGGGTGAGGTCCTCGAGACCGAGACGCCGACGGTCGTCGAGACCAAGCCGACGGGACAGCGGCAGCAGCCCAAGCGCAAGGACCGGGCCAGGAGCACCCGCCCGCCTCAGAAGCCCGCTGGCCCGGTCCGGCCGGTCGCCGGTGAACCGGCCGAGGCGGCCGAGGCGGCCGAGGCGGACGCGGAGGCGGCGCCGTCCTCCGGCGACGCGACGAAGCCCGCGGCCGACGGTGCCGGTGGCTCGGGTCCGGGGAGCTCCGGCGGCCCGGCCCGGCCCGGCCCGGCGAAGCGGAAGCCCCGGGGCAAGGGTCGCCCGAGCGGAAGCTGAGCGGGCGCACAGATCCACGCAGCGGGTCCGGTGTGACGCCGGTCCCCTGGAGAGCACGACAGGAGACAACGATGAGTGGTGCGGCTGACGCCCAGGGCGAGCCCGTCGACGAGCTGCGGCGCCTCGAGGAGGAGGGCGAGATCGCGGCGGACTACCTCGAGGAGCTCCTCGACATCGCCGATCTCGACGGCGACATCGACATCGACGTCGACCACGGCCGTGCAGCGGTCGAGATCGTCGCCGAGGCGGGCTCCGAGCGGGGTCTGCGCCGGCTCGTCGGTCCGGACGGCGAGGTGCTCGACGCGCTCCAGGAGCTGACCCGTCTGGCCGTCCAGGCCAAGACGGGTGAGCGGAGCCGTCTCATGCTCGACGTCGCGGGGTACCGGGCTGGGCGTCGTGCCGAGCTCGCCGAGGTGGCGCGCGTCGCCATCGCCGAGGTCAGTGCCACCGGCGCGGCGGTCGCACTGGAGCCGATGAACCCGTTCGAGCGCAAGGTGGTGCACGACGCGGTGGCGGCTGCAGGCCTGGCGAGCGACAGCGAGGGTGTCGAGCCGTCGCGGCACGTCGTCGTGCGTCCGGCCTGATCGGGTGCGGGAGCTGGTGTCCCCGGGCGGCGCCGGGCCCGCCACACGGGGTCCGCGGTGACGGAGGAGGACACCCTGGGGGGTATCGGCCCGGACACCTCGTCCATCCGTGCACTCCTCGGCGAGCGGTTGCCTGCGGTCGAGCGCTACGCTCGCGCGCTCACTGACCACGGCGTGCTCCGTGGACTGCTCGGCCCCCGGGAGCTTCCTCGGCTGTGGGAGCGGCACCTGCTCAACTCGGCCGCTGTCGCACCGCTGCTGCCGGCGCGGGGTGTGGTGGTGGACCTCGGCAGCGGCGCCGGACTCCCGGGCATCGTGCTGGCGTGTCTGCGGCCCGATCTGTCCTTCGTGCTGGTGGAGCCGATGCTGCGACGGTCCACGTGGCTGCACGAGGTCACGGGGCTCGTCGGCCTGGAGAACGTCGAGGTGCGGCGCGCCCGGGCGGAGGAGCTCGTCGGCGAGCTCGTCGTCGACGCGGTGACCGCTCGGGCAGTCGCTCCCCTAGACCGGCTCGCCTCGTGGGCCCTGCCGCTGTGTCGGCAGGGCGGCGAGCTGCTGGCGCTCAAGGGGGATCGGGCCGAGGAGGAGCTGCACGCCGCGCGGCCCCAGCTGCACGCTCTCGGTGGCGACGACGGCGAGGTCGTCCGCGCGTCTGTGGTCCCAGAGGTGCCGAGCACCGCGGTCATCCGGGTACGCCGGCTTCAGGCGGCGGCGCCGCAGCAGGCGAACGGCCGGGGCGGTCCGGGCCCGGGTGGGCGACCTGCAGCGCAGCGGCCCGGGTCGCGGAGGCGGCGCCGGTAGGTCCAGGGCGCCGGGCCCCGGTCCCCCGGATTCGGGCACGACGAGCGCAGACGGCAGCGCGTACCTGCGTACCTCCCGGATGCCCAGCGACACGACCAGTGACATGGCCAGCGACCCTTCCTGGCGGCGTTCCACGTGAAACGCCACTGCTGGTGACTTCAGGGCCGGCCGGTCTGTGCCACTGCAAGTCCGGGGTGCGGTCGGTGACCGCTGAGGAGCCCGAGCCCCTGTCCGGGAGGGCATGGGGCTGGGACTGCGATCGCCATGGGCGCAGCAGTGGCACCTGCGAACAGCGTGAGCGGTGGAGTCGAGCTCCGTCGCCCCGAGGGCGGCAGCGCTCTCGTTCTCGGCTCCAGCTGCGGGCCTGACGGCGGGTTTAGCGGCGACGTTTCACGTGGAACAGCACTGACGGCGTGAGCCGGCTCTGAGCGACCTCTCTGTGGAGACTGGGACGTGTGCACTTTCCCCGCTCCGGCATCGGAGCCGGCGGGGGCTGACCCTTCCCCTCATGCTGCGGCGGGAGTGCAGCGGAAGCCACATGGCCGTGAAACGTGCAGCGTCCGCCTCATAGCGCCGTGGGCGCGCAGCACCTTCCCTTCCGTGGGGCGGCGGTCCGATCTCGTCCCAGTCCGAGTCGCGGGTGTCCCGGACCTCCAGGACTGCAGTCGGACGTTTCGGCATCAGCAGCGGGCAGTTGCGGCCAGAACTTCTACCGGGGTGCGTCGGGTGGCGCCCTGCGGTGGGCGCCGGAGACGACCCGTGTGTCGGCGTTCCACGTGAAACGTCGCCGCTCGAGGCTGCATTGAAGCGAAAGCGGAGCTCGCGGCGATCGCCTCGACGGGCATCGTGACGCCGGGTACGGGCTTCGTGACGTCGAGCGCGAGCACCGTGACGTCGGGTACGAAGAGTCGCTGTGTCGCCGCGCGACGTCCGGAGGTCGGACCGCGTCACCGGACCACGCGGGCCGGCCGCGCGGCCGGTTCTTGGTGTGCCGGGCGTGGTCCCGAAAGCGGTTCGGGAACTGGTGGCAAGAGGTATGCGACGGGCTCCGGTGTCCGTGCCGGACTCATCGGGCGGACCGGCACAGGCGGTCGTCACGAGGACGGTCGGCGAACCACATGAACTGAGCCGCCGGCGGCGCTCCCGAGCGGTTCCTCGGGATCCGCACCGTGCTCTCCGGGTGGTTGACGGAACGAGGGTGGACCGTACAGGGCCGTAGTGTTCCGCCCGGCATTGGCGTGCTCGAGGAGGCCGGTCTGGGGTCACGTCCGGCCGGGGTGGCTTGCGCCGACCACGGATGCAGTTTCACGTGAAACGTGGTC
>NZ_CAMPHH010000015.1 GCF_946885855.1 uncultured Actinotalea sp.
CTGTCGAACGAGGCCTCGGCGAAGTGCCGCGGCGGGACGAACCCGGCGAGCAGACGGTCGGGCGCGACCTGCGGGCGACGCACGGCCAGCCGGGTCCTCTCGTCGGTCACGAGGAGCCAGCGTAGGCGGTGCGGCCCGGTGCTCCGCACGGCGGTCGACCCGCGCCGGGCAGGGTCGACCACCGGGCCCGGCACGCCGTTCCCACCTGTCCGTCCGTGTCGGCACCCGGTACGGTCGCGAGGTGGAGCCCGCACCCGCCCTGGACGTCCTCCTGCCCGCCGGTCGACCCCGGATCGAGCCCGATCCGGCGGAGACAGCACTCACCGAGCTCTACGCCTATCCACCCGGTCCCTGGGTGCGCGCCAACATGATCGCCACGCTGGACGGCGCCGCGACGGGCGCCGACGGGCGCTCCGGGTCCATCAACGGTGCGGCGGACCATCGGGTGTTCGACGTGCTGCGCGCCCTCGCGGACGTCATCCTCGTCGGGGCCGGCACCGCCCGGGCCGAGCGCTACCGGGCTCCCCGCACGCCGGAGGAGCTGCTGCCCGTCCGCCGGGCGCTCGGTCTCCCGGACCACCCCCCGCTCGCCGTCGTCACGCGGCGCGGGGACCTCCCGGCGGCGCTCCTGGACGACAGCCCGCGACCGTGGGTCTTCACCGTCCCGGAGGCGCCGTTCCTCGGGCACCTGCGCGCGCACCTGCCACCGGAAAGGCTCCACCTGCACGAGGGCGGCGTCGACGTCGGGAGCGTGCTCGAGACCCTCGCTGCGGCCGGGCTCGGGCACGTGCTGTGCGAGGGCGGTCCCCGGCTCCTCGGTGACCTGGTGGCGGCCGGCCGCCTGGACGAGCTGTGCCTGACGCAGGGCGCCGCTGTCGTCGGGGGGGACGCGAGCCGCGTGGTGCACGCGGCGCCGTGGGCGGAGCCGCCGTTGCGTGCGCGGCCGGCGCATCTCCTGCACGCGGACGGCGTGCTCATCGGACGCTGGCTGCTGGCGCGCGACTAGGCTCGGGGCGTGACCGAGACGATCCTGCTGCTCACCGAGGACGCCCTGACGCCGGCCGACGCCGAGCGGATCACGGGCCTGCACGCCGACGACGACGTCCGCTACCGCGTGCTCGTCCCCGCCGACACCGAGCAGAACCTGCTGGTCTCGATCGTGGACCACCTCAGCCTCGGTGAGCTGCGGGAGGCCCTCGACGCGGCGCTGGGCCGGGAGGAACGACCGGAGCAGGCCCGCCGCACGGCGGTGGAGCAGCTCGCGGCGACCCTCGCCGAGCTCCACCGGGTCGGCGCGACCGCCGAGGGCGACGTCGTCGACGACGACCCGCTGCCGGCGCTGCGCACCGCCGTCGGCGCCGGTGGGGTGCGCGAGGTCGTCGTCGTGACGCAGCCCCACGCGGTCGAGGACACCTTCCACACCGACTGGGCATCGCGGGCGCGGGACGTGCTGGAGGTCCCGGTCATGCACCTGTACAGCGGGACGAACCTGCTGGGCTGACCGGGGCGCGCGGGTCCGACGCGTGCTCCCCCGGACCTGCGGCGGCGCGGACCGTCGCGTCGCCGCCACGGGGTGTCGCCGAGCAGGCCGTCGCCGAGCAGGCCGTGGCCGAGCAGGGCGTCACAGACCGGTCGAGGTGACCTCCGGGTAGTACCGCCGGAACTTGCGCACCTGGTTGACGGCCGCCGCGAGGACGTAGAACCGCCGCTTGAGGCGCCGCTCGGCCCGGTAGCGCAGCGGGTGGGCCGTCGCACGGCGGCGCACCAGGTCGTCCACCTTCGCCCGCAGCGCCTCGTCGAGCACGTACCGCCGCAGGAGGCGGTGGGGCACGATCGAGTAGAGGACCTCGCGGTCGACGACGACGGGCTCGACCGCCGTGCCGTCCACCGTGTCCTCGACGAGGAACCGCGTGGGGTTCGCGCCGGCGGCCGTCACGTAGTAGTTGTTCCGCCCGATCCGGGGATTGACCTCGAAGAACTGCGCATCGCCGGTGCGCGGGTCCATCTTGACGTCGAAGTTGGCGAAACCGCGGTAGCCGGTCGCGCGGAGCAGCCGGTGGGCCTGCTCGAGCATGGCGTCCCACCGGCCGGTGATCATCGCCGCCGGGTTGCCGAGCCCGCTCGGCGTGTGCTCCTCGAGCAGCACGTGCGCGCAGCAGGACAGGGTGATCTCCCCGCGGCTGTCGACGTAGCACGTGATGCTGCGCATCTGCGTGTCGTCCCCGGGGATCATCTCCTGGACCACGAACCGGCCGCGGAAGCCGGCGGCCGCCAGCGTGCGCCAGAGCTCGGCCAGCTCCGACGCCGAGTCCACCTGGTACACCTTGTGCTTGCCCGGGAAGGACAGCCGCTCGTAGTCCGCGCTGTTCGCGGCCTTCGCGATGACGGGGAAGGCGACGTCGAGGTCCGGCACGACGGGTGCGCCGGCGCCGAAGTCGACGACGGCGGTGCGGGGCGTGCTGATCCCGAGCTCCTCGCACAGCTCGGCGAACCGGGCCTTGTCGGCGAGCCGGTCGAGGAGCTCCCGGTCCAGGAACGGGACCGTGTAGTGCCGCTCGAGCCGCTCGCGGTGCGTGACGAGGAAGCGGACCAGCCAGTCGGTGTTGGCCAGGAGCAGCAGCTCCGGCCGGTCGGGGGCGTCCGCGAACCGGGCCGCCACCTGCTCGACCGCCTCCACGATCTTCTCCGGCGTCGCGTCAGCCCCCAGGACCACGTTCTCGAGGATCGTCGAGTCCGCGACGGGGCCGGTCACCGTGAGGCTCACGACGACGGTCCGCACCCCGTACTGCTCGTGGAAGGAGCGGGCGAGCGCGTAGACGCCGATGTCCGCACCGAGGATGACCGGCTGGAAGGGGCGGCCCGCCGGGGACCGCCCCTCGGCGCGGTCGATCACGCGGTGACCTCGCGCCGGTCGGTCGACCACTGGGTGTGGAACGTGCCCTCGCGGTCCGTGCGTCGGTAGGTGTGGGCCCCGAAGAAGTCGCGCTGGGCCTGGATGAGGTTCGCCGGGAGCCGCTCGGCTCGCACCCCGTCGTAGTAGGCCAGCGAGGAGGAGAACGCCGGGGTGGGCACGCCGTTGAGCGCCGCGGACGCCACGACGGACCGCCAGGCCGGCACGCCGTCGGCGACGGCGGTCGTGAAGTAGGGGTCGGCCAGCAGGAGGGGCAGCCCTGGCTGCCGCTCGTAGGCCTCGGTGATGCGGTCGAGGAAGCGGGCGCGGATGATGCAGCCGCCGCGCCAGATGCGCGCCATCGCGCCGCGGTCGATGTCCCAGCCGTACTCGGCGGAGGCCGCCGCGATCTGGTCGAAGCCCTGCGAGTACGCGACCACCTTGGAGGCGTAGAGCGCGCGGCGCACCGACTCCACGAAGGCCTCGCGGTCGGGCACGTCCCACGTCCCCGCGTGTCCCGGCAGGGTGCCGGCCGCGGCGGTGCGCTGCGGCACGGAGCCGGACAGGGCGCGGGCGAACGTGGCCTCCGCGATGCCGGTGATGGGCACCCCCAGGTCGAGGCCGTTCTGCACCGTCCAGCGGCCGGTGCCCTTCTGCTCCGCCTGGTCCAGGACCACGTCCACGAAGGCCGAACCGGTCACCGGGTCGGTGTGCCGCAGCACGTCGGCCGTGATCTCGATGAGGAAGGACTCGAGGTCGCCGGTGTTCCAGGTCGCGAAGATCTCGCCGATCTCCGCGGCCGAGGCCCCCAGGCCCTGGCGCAGGAGGTCGTACGCCTCGGCGATGAGCTGCATGTCCGCGTACTCGATGCCGTTGTGCACCATCTTGACGAAGTGGCCCGCTCCGTCCGGACCCACGTAGGTGCAGCAGGGGACGCCGTCGACCTTGGCCGAGATCTTCTCGAGGATCGGCCCGAGCCACTCGTAGGACTCCCGCGAGCCGCCAGGCATGATCGACGGACCGAGCAGGGCTCCCTCCTCGCCCCCGGACACGCCGCTCCCGACGAAGTGCAGCCCGCGCTCCCGCAGGGCCACCTCGCGCCGGCGGGTGTCGGGGAAGTGCGCGTTCCCGGCGTCGATGACGATGTCGCCGGGCTCCAGCAGCGGCACGAGGTCGTCGATGACCGCGTCGGTGGCCGCACCGGCCTTGACCATGATCACGACCTTGCGGGGCCGCTCGAGGGCCGCGACGAGCTCCTCCAGCGTCTCGGCCGGGACGAAGTCGCCCTCGTCCCCGTGCTCGGCGACGAGCGACCGCATCTTGTCCACGGAGCGGTTGTGCACCGCGACGGTGAACCCGTTGCGGGCGAAGTTCCTGGCCAGGTTGCGGCCCATGACCGCCAACCCCGTGACACCGATCTGCGCGCGTGCGGACATGCTCGAGGACTCCCCTCAACCGGAAGGACGACGCCGTCACAGTAGTTGGCGCGGCGCGTCGGCACGCGCGGTGTCCGCGCTCTGTCGCTGCCGACCCGTGCGCGGACCCCCGCCGTCGCGTTCTCACCCCGCTCCCACCGCGCGCCGTCCGCGTCGGTGTCGGCACCCCGTCCTACCCTGCACGTGTGATCACTGCGGATGCCGAGGTCCCGGCCGCGTTCCTCAGCGCGCTCCATGCCCTGCGCGGTCACCGGCTCCGCCAGGAGGTCCGGCTGACCGAGATCCCGGCGCCGGCCCGCATCGCGCCGTACGCGGTGGCCCTCACCGGCGAGGTCGCCCCGTCGCAGGACGACGACGCGGAGGAGCCCGCCGGCGGACGCTTCGTCCTCCTGCACGACCCCGCGGGCCAGGAGGCGTGGGAGGGCACCTTCCGCGTCGTCACGCTCGTGCGGGCGACGCTCGACCCCGAGGTCGCCGTGGACCCGCTCCTGTGCGACGCGGCGTGGACCTGGGTGGAGGAGGCGCTGTCGACCTCCGGACTCGCGCACCATGCCCTCGGCGGGACCGTCACCCGGGTGCAGAGCCGTTCCTACGGCGCGCTCGCCGAACGGCCCGACGAGGTCGAGGTCGAGATCCGCGCGTCCTGGTCCCCGGCGCCCGCCGAGGCCGGCGCCCACCTCGCACCGTGGTCCCAGATCCTCTGCACGGCCGCCGGGCTGCCCCCGCTGCCGGAGGGCGTGACCTCGCTCGGCCGGCGGCTGTAGCCGCCGTCGTCGGGGACGGACGACGGCCGGGGAGGGTCCGCGGCGACGCGTCCTGGGACCGGCCCGGCGAGACGGCCGGGTGACACGTCCGCGTGACACGTCCGGGTGAACGTCCATCTGGTCGGACATCGAGGCTCAAGCGGGTGGCCGGACGTGCCGATGGGACGTCAACAGCATGACCGCTCGCGCACCGTCGCCGTCCCCCGGGAGCCCCCCGTGACCGTCCAGCACGTCCGCACCGCGCCCGGCACCGGCTCGGCGACCGGGCTCCGACCCGGCACCCCCTCCCCCGCTGCACCCGCAGTGACCCGGCGCCCGCCGGTCGGCGCCCCTGTGCGCCGTCCTGCCCGGGCCCCGCTGTGCCTGGTCGTCCCCGAGCTCGGCGAGGGGGACGGGACCGTCCTGCTCCGCACGCTGCGGCGCCGGGAGTCCACCCACGCCGTGCTGCTGACCCGCAAGGCCGGCCGGCGCGAGCTCGTCGCGCTGCTCGGCGGCGGCGTCCGCGGCGCGATCACCGCCGAGACGCCCGGTGCGGTCCGCATCGTGGGCCGCGCACCGGCGCCGGCGCGCACCGGTCCGGAGCTGACCGCCCGCGAGCTCGGCGTGCTCGAGCTCGTGTCCGAGGGACGGACGAACCGCGAGATCGGTGAGGCGCTGCAGCTCTCCGCGCTCACCGTGAAGAGCCACCTCGCCCGGATCTCCCGCAAGGTGGGCACCGGCGACCGCGCCGGGATGGTCGCGTTCGCCCTGCGCAACGGGCTGCTGCGCTGACCCGACCCCTCCGGCCTGTCCTCCCCGGGGACCGCGCCAGGACCGTCTAGCGTGGCGGACATGTCTTCGTCCAGCACCGCCGGCCAGGACCCGGCGTCCCCCGAGGAGCCGGACGTCACCCCGCTGACGGAGCCGTCGGAGGGCGTGCCGGCCGTCGTCGACACCGCCGACGGCCTGGCCGCCGTCGCCACCGCCTTCGCGTCGGGGTCCGGCCCCGTCGCCGTCGACGCCGAGCGGGCCTCCGGCTACCGCTACGGGCAGCGGACCTACCTCGTGCAGCTCCGGCGCGCCGGCGCAGGCACCGCGCTCGTCGACCCCGTGCCGCTGCCGGACCTCAGCCCCCTCTCGCGCGCGCTGTCGGGCACGGAGTGGGTCCTGCACGCCGCCTCCCAGGACCTCCCCGGGCTGGCGGAGCAGGGTCTACGGCCGGACGCCGTCTTCGACACCGAGCTGGCGGCCCGCCTCCTGGGGATGGAGCGTGTCGGCCTGGCGGCCGTCGTCGCGGAGGTCCTGGGTCTCGGCCTGGCCAAGGAGCACTCGGCGGTCGACTGGTCCACGCGCCCCCTGCCGTCGGAGTGGTTGCGGTACGCAGCGCTGGACGTCGAGGTCCTCGTCGCGCTGCGCGAGGAGCTCGGCGAGCGGCTCGAGGCGGCCGGCAAGGCGGAGTGGGCGCGCCAGGAGTTCGAGGCGGTCCGCACGGCCGCGCCGCCACCGCCCCGTGTCGACCCGTGGCGGCGTCTGTCCGGCCTGCACACCCTGCGCGACGCCCGTCGCGTCGCCGTCGCCCGCGAGCTGTGGCTCCTGCGCGACGCGGAGGCCCGGCGCCGGGACCTCTCCCCCGGCCGGGTCCTGCCCGACTCGGCGATCATCGCCGCCGCCACCGCGGTCCCCGTGTCCGTCGAGCAGCTCGTCGCCCTGCGGCCCTTCTCCGGCAAGGCGACCCGACGCAAGGCCGAGCAGTGGTTCTCGGCCGTCCAGCGGGCCACCGCGCTGCCGGACTCGGCGCTGCCGTCCGTGCGCGGGCCCCGCGGCGACGGCCCGCCCCCACCGCGCAGCTGGGCAGACCGCGACCCGGCCGCCGCCGCGCGGCTCGCCGCGGCGCGCGGGGTCGTCACGAGCCTGGCCGAGCAGCACGCGGTGCCCGTGGAGAACCTCCTGCAGCCGGACCTCCTGCGTCGCCTGTGCTGGTCGCCGCCGGTGCAGCGGGACGCCGCCGGCCTGGGTGACACGCTGCTCGCCGGCGGCGCCCGCCCCTGGCAGGTGGAGCTCGTCGCGGGGCCGCTCGCGGCCGCCTTCGCCGCTCTCGGCGACTGATCGCGAGACGCGCGTGGTCAACGAAGTTACTGTCGAGTAACATCGACGGGCCCGGACACCGCCGTCCCTCCTGGAGGCCCCGATGACACCCGCTCCCGCGTCCCGCACCGGTCGCGCCGTCGTCTTCGTCGACGGGGTCCGCACCCCGTTCGGCCGCGCCAGGCCCGACGGCCTCTACGCGCACACCCGCGCGGACGACCTGGCCGTGAAGACGGTGCGCGAGCTGCTGCGGCGCCACCCCGGCCTGCCGCCGGAGCGCATCGACGACGTCGCCATCGCCGCGACCACCCAGTCCGGGGACCAGGGGCTCACCCTCGGCCGGACGGTCGGGGTCCTGGCCGGGCTCCCCGGCTCCGTGCCGGGGTTCGCGGTCGACCGGATGTGCGCGGGGGCCATGACGGCCGTGACGACGACGGCCGCCGCCATCGGCGTCGGCGCGCAGGATGTCACCCTCGCCGGGGGCGTGGAGCACATGGGTCGCCACCCCATGGGCGCCGACGCCGACCCGAACCCCCGCTTCCTCGCGGAGCGCCTCGTCGACGCCGAGGCCCTCAACATGGGCTGCACGGCGGAGAACCTCCACGACCGCGACCCGCGGCTCACCCGGGAACGGGCCGACGCCTACGGTGTCGCCAGCCAGGAGAAGTACGCCGCGGCGCTCGCCGCCGGGAAGATCGAGCCCGACCTCGTCCCCGTCGCGCTGCGCGACCCGGAGCGCGGCTGGGGGCTCGCGACCGCGGACGAGCCGCCACGGCCCGGCACCACCGTCGAGCAGATCCGCGCACTGCCCACGCCGTTCCGCGCGGGCGGCCGGGTCACGGCCGGCACCTCCGCGCCGCTCACCGACGGCGCCGCGATGTGCCTGCTCGCCGCGGAGGACGTCGCCCTCGAGCTGGGCCTGGCACCGCGCATGCGGCTCGTCTCCTTCGCCTACGCCGGGGTGGACCCCGCCGTCATGGGCCTCGGCCCGGTCCCGGCGACGCACAAGGCCCTGGAGCGCGCCGGGCTCGGCATCGAGGACATCGGCCTCTTCGAGATCAACGAGGCGTTCGCCGTCCAGGTCCTCGCCTTCTGCGACGCGTTCGGACTCGCCGACGACGACCCCCGGGTCAACCCGTACGGCGGCGCCATCGCCGTCGGTCACCCGCTGGCGAGCTCCGGCGTCCGGCTCATGACGCAGCTCGCGCGGCAGTTCGCCGAGCACCCCGAGGTCCGGTACGGCCTGACGACGATGTGCGTGGGCCTCGGCCAGGGCGGCACCGTGATCTGGGAGAACCCGCACCACCCCGACGCCCGGCCCGCGGGCGGCGCCCACACCGCCGAGGAGGCCGCGCGATGACGACGCACGGGACCACGCAGACCCCCACCGCCGCCGACCAGGCCGCCCGCACGGCCGCCGGCGAGGCCCTCGCAGCCCGGACCGCCGACGTCGAGCGCGCCACGCACGCCCACGTGCGGGACGTGCCCCTGCCCCGCGGCCTCGGCACCCTGGCCCTGGTGACGCTCGACAACGGCTTCGACCACACGAAGCCCACCACCCTCGGGCCCACCGGCCTGGTGCACATCGGAACGGCACTGCGCGAGCAGCAGCGTCGCGCGGCGGCCGGTGAGATCGCCGCCGTCGCGGTGACCGGCAAGCCGTACTACCTCGCCGCCGGCGCGGACCTGTCCATCATGGGGAAGCTCGACGACCCCGAGGACGCGGTCACGATCGCCCGGATGGGCCACGACACGTACCGGCTCCTGCCCGAGATGGGCGTGCCGACCTTCGGGTTCGTCAACGGCGCGGCCCTCGGCGGTGGGCTTGAGCTCCCGCTGCACTGCACCTACCGGACGGTCTCCGCCGACGTCGGTGCGCTCGCCCTGCCGGAGACGTTCCTGGGGCTGGTCCCCGGCTGGGGCGGGTGTTACCTCCTGCCCCGCCTCGTCGGCATCGAGGCGGCCGTCGACCTCGTCCTCACCAAGCCCCTGGCGAACAACCGCCGCACGGACGCGGCCACCGCGCAGCGGATCGGCCTCGTCGACGTGGTCCTGCACCCCGCTGACTTCCTCGAGCAGTCCATCGCCTGGGCCGCGGACGTCCTGGAGGGTCGGGTCGAGGTGCCCCGCCGGCCGCTGGACGACGCGGCGACCTGGGACGCCGTCGTCGGCGCGGCGCGGACGCAGCTCGACCGCCGGCTGCACGGCTCGCGTCCGGCGCCCTACGCCGCCCTGGAGCTGCTCGCGGCGGCACGGACGAGCGACGTCGACACCGCCTACGCGGCCGAGGACGCGGCCCTGACCGACCTGCTCATGACGGAGGAGCTGCGTGCGGGCCTGTACGCGTTCGACCTGACGACCCGCAAGGCGCGCAAGCCCGCCGGCGCCCCGGACGCGTCCCTGGCGCGGCCGGTGCGCAGCGTCGGGATCGTCGGCGCCGGGCTCATGGCCCGCCAGCTCGCCGTGCTCGTCGCGCGCCGGCTGCGGGTGCCGGTCGCGATGCGCGAGGTCGACGACGAGCGCGCCGCCGCCGGGCTCGCGGGGATCCGCACCATGGTCGAGCAGATGGTCGCCAAGGGCCGCCTGTCCGCATCGGAGGGCAACCGCGTCGTCGAGTCCGTCACGGTCGGCACCGACCTGCGCGAGCTGGCCGCCGCGGACCTCGTCATCGAGGCGGTCACCGAGGTCATGGCGGTCAAGCAGCAGGTGTTCGCCGAGCTCGAGGAGCTCGTCGACCCCGAGGCCGTCCTGGCCACGAACACGTCGGCCCTGTCGGTGACCGAGATGTCGGCCGGTCTGCGACACCCCGAGCGCGTCGTCGGGCTGCACTTCTTCAACCCGGTGGCGCAGATGCCGCTCATCGAGGTCGTGCGGGCCGACCGGTCCTCCGACGCCGCGGTGGCCACCGCCTTCGCGGTCGCGAAGTCCCTGCGCAAGACCGCCGTCGGCGTCGCCGACCGGCCCGGCTTCGTCGTCAACCGTCTCCTGCTGCGGATGCTCGCGGACGTCGCGGCCACCGTCGAGCACGGCACCCCGGTCCAGGTCGCGGACCGCGCGCTGCGGCCCCTGGGCCTGCCGATGGGCCCCTTCGCCCTGCTGCAGCTCGTGGGCCTGCCCGTGGCGCTGCACGTGCTGCAGTCGCTGCACGACGAGCTGGGTGACCGCTACCCGCTGTCCCCCGGGCTCGAACGGCTCTCGGCCGAGGGCCGTCGCGTCGTGCCGGAGCCGGACGGGAGGGGCGCCGAGGCCGACGTCGACCCGGCGATCCAGGAGGCGTTCGGCGAGCCCGGAGGCCCCGACGCGCTCGACGAGGCCGGCGTGCTCGACCGGGTCCTCACCGGCCTCGCGCAGGAGATCGGCCTCATGCTGGACGACCACGTCGTGACGGGCGCCGACCAGGTCGACCTGTGCATGATCCTCGGCGCGGGCTGGCCGATGCACCTCGGCGGGATCACGCCGCACCTGGACCGCACCGGCCATGCCGAGCGCGTCGCGGGCCGCCGCTTCCACGAGCTGGGCGTCGCGAGCCTCCCTGAGCGGCACTAGCGGCACTAGCCCCGCCGCACGCGGCGGCGGGGGGGCGGGGGGGGCCCCCCCCCGCCCCCCCCCCCCCGCGGGGGGGGGGGGGGCGCCCCCCCCCCCCCCCGGCCCCAGCGCGCCCCGCGGCGCGCCCCTCGCGCCCCCGCCCGCCCCGCCCGGGGGGGGGGGGGGGGGGGGGGCCCCGCCCCCCCCCGCCGCTGCTCCGCGGTGGGTGCCGGTGCCACGCAGGGCCAGCGACTGCTGCTCAGTGCACCGTGAGGCCGTGCGACCGGAACTGGTCGCGGACCCGGTCGACCAGCTCGGGCTCCGGCGCGCGGGTGTCCTCGAGCTCGTAGCGCATCCCGAGCTGCTCCCACTTGTCCTTGCCCATCTGGTGGAAGGGCAGGACCTCGACGCGGGTCACGGTCGGCAGCGTGGCGACGTAGCGGGCCACCGCCTCGACGTTCTCCTCGTCGTCGGTGAGACCGGGGACGAGGACGAAGCGCACCCAGATCTCCGTCCCGCTCGCGGCGACCCGACGGCCGAAGTCGAGGGTCGGCTGGAGGTCCCGCCCCGTGACCCGCCGGTACGTCTCGGGGTCGCCCGACTTCACGTCCAGCAGTACCAGGTCGAGGTCCTCGAGCATCGCGTCGCTGCAGTGCGCGCCGAGGTAGCCGGAGGTGTCCATCGCCGTGTGGACACCCATGGCCTTGGCCCCGCGCAGCAGACGGGCGACGAACGCCGGCTGCATGAGCGGCTCGCCGCCGGAGACCGTCAGCCCGCCACCGGTGACGCCGAAGACCGCGCGGTAGCGCCCCACGCGCCCGAGCACGTCCGCCAGCGCGACGGGCTCGCCGCGCCGCATCTCCATGGTGTCGGGGTTGTGGCAGTACAGGCAGCGCAGGGGGCAACCGGACAGGAAGAGCGTCAGCCGGGTCCCCGGGCCGTCGACCGCCGTGACGAGCTCCCACGAGTGGAGCGACCCGAGCTCGCCCGCCCGCATCTGCGCGAAGCGCTCGGACCGCTCGGCGTCGCTGACCTCCAGGCCCGCCGTCCCCGCGGTGGAGCGCACCGACGAGCCGCCGACGACGGGGGCGGTGAGCTCGACGATGGGCGCGCCGCACCGGTCGCGGACCGCCGGCCCGCGCTCGTCGGGCCCGGGCGTCGCGTGCTGCCGGGTGGTGGGGGCCGCCGTCGTCGTCATGCCCTCAAGCCTTCCCTGCCCTGCACCCGAAGTCATGGGACGAATGTCCGTGAGAGGGAGGTCACACGGCCGGGGTCGCCCCGAGCTGGCTCAGGTCGTGGCGCGCCCTTGCGCGACCATGCACGGCAGCGTGGCGCGGCGCCCCTCCCGGCGCCACGCCCCGCTGCTCGTGCCGGTCTCCCGGCCTCCGTCACATCCCCGCGTGGAACGTCCGGGAGAGCACGTCGAGCTGCTGCTCGCGCGTGAGCCGGACGAAGTTCACCGCGTAGCCGGAGACGCGGATGGTCAGCTGCGGGTAGTTCTCCGGGTGCTCCATCGCGTCCTCGAGCGTCTCGCGGTTGAGGACGTTGATGTTGAGGTGGAAGCCGGAGCTGACGTTGTACCCGTCGAGCAGCCCGACGAGGTTGGTCACCTGCTCGTCCCGCGTCCGGCCCAGTCCCGACGGCACGACGGTCGAGGTCAGGGAGATGCCGTCCTCGGCGTCGGCGTAGGGCAGCTTCGCGACGGAGAGGGCGCTGGCCAGCATGCCGTGGCTGTCCCGCCCGTTCATGGGGTTCGCCCCCGGCGCGAACGGCTCGCCCTTGCGGCGCCCGTCCGGGGTGTTGCCCGTGTGCTTGCCGTAGACGACGTTCGAGGTGATGGTCAGCACCGACTGGGTGTGCTTCGCGTCCCGGTACGTCGGCTGGCGCCGCACCTTCTCCATGAAGCGGCGGACCAGGTCGACGGCGATCTCGTCGGCGCGGTCGTCGTCGTTGCCGTAGAGCGGGTGGTCGCCCTCCGTCACGTAGTCCACCACCAGCCCCGACTCGTCCCGCACCGGGCGCACCGTGGCGTACCGGATGGCCGACAGCGAGTCGGTCACGACGGACAGGCCGGCGATGCCGCAGGCGAGCGTGCGGAGGATGACGCGGTCGTGCAGCGCCATCTCGATCCGCTCGTAGGCGTACTTGTCGTGCGACCAGTGGATGCAGTTCAGGGCGTCGACGTAGGTCTGGGCGAGCCAGTCCAGCAGCCCGTCGAACCGCTCGAAGACCTCCTCGTACCGCAGCACGTCACCGCCGACCGGCATCGAGACCGGCGCGACCTGCTTGCCCGTGATCTCGTCCCGGCCGCCGTTGATGGCGTAGAGCAGCGCCTTGGCGAGGTTGACCCGCGCGCCGAAGAACTGCATCTGCTTGCCGACGCTCATCGCGGACACGCAGCACGCGATCGCCGCGTCGTCGCCGCACTGGCCACGGACGAGCTCGTCGGACTCGTACTGGATCGCGGACGTGTCGATCGAGACCTGGGCGCAGAACCGCTTGAACCCGTCCGGGAGCTGGTGGCTCCACAGCACGGTCAGGTTGGGCTCCGGCGCCGGGCCCAGGTTGTACAGGGTCTGCAGGTAGCGGAACGACGTCCGCGTGACGAGGGTCCGGCCGTCCTCGCCCATCCCACCGATCGACTCGGTCACCCAGGTCGGGTCGCCCGAGAACAGCGCGTCGTACTCGGGGGTGCGCAGGAACCGGACGATGCGGAGCTTGATGACGAGGTCGTCGACGAGCTCCTGCGCCTGCTCCTCGGTGAGGACGCCGGCCGCGATGTCCCGCTCGAGGTAGACGTCGAGGAACGTCGACGTGCGGCCGAGCGACATCGCCGCGCCGTTCTGCTCCTTCACGGCCGCGAGGTAGGCGAAGTACAGCCACTGGACGGCCTCGCGACCGTCGCGTGCGGGCCCGGAGATGTCGCGGCCGTAGGTGGCCGCCATCTCCTTGAGCTCACGGAGCGCCTTGATCTGCTCTGCGTTCTCCTCGCGCTCGCGGATGACGTCCTCGGTCGAGCGCTCCATGTCGAGCTCGGCGCGCTCGAGCTGCTTGGCCTCGATCAGCGCGTCGACGCCGTAGAGCGGCACGCGGCGGTAGTCGCCGATGATGCGACCGCGGCCGTACGCGTCCGGCAGACCGGTGATGAGGTGCGAGGAGCGCGCGGCGCGGACGTCGGGCGGGTACACGTCGAAGACGCCGTCGTTGTGGGTCTTGCGGTACTTGGTGAAGATCTCTCCGACGAGCGGGTCGGGCTCGTAGCCGTACGTCCGCAGCGCCCCCTCCACCATGCGCCAGCCGCCGTACGGCATGATCGCCCGCTTGAGCGGCGCGTCGGTCTGGAGGCCGACGACGAGCTCGTTGTCCCGGTCGATGTAGCCGGGGGCGTGCGCGGTGATCGAGGCGGGCGTCGAGGCGTCGACGTCGTACACGCCCTTCTCGCGCTCGGCCGGGAACATCCCCAGCAGCTGCTGCCAGATGCCCGTGGTCCGCTCCGTCGGTCCGGCGAGGAAGGCGGCGTCACCGGTGTACGGCGTGTAGTTGCGCTGGATGAAGTCGCGGACGTCGATCCGGTCCTGCCAGGGGCCGGGGACGTAGCCGCGCCACGCGTCGCCGTCCTGGCGGGGGGTGGTCGCCGGGCCTCGGTCGGTCGTGATGGCCATCGGGCTTGTCTCCTCGAAGCGGTCGGGCTGGTGCTCACGACGCTACGAGCGCGGTCATGGGATGACCTGGGACCTTCGACCGCTCGCCCTGCTCACGGGCACGGCGCACCGGTGATCCTGGTCACACCGGTGCCCCGGGCACACCTGACCGGCGCACCAGGCCCTCGGGACCGACCCCCGGCACGCCCGAGGGCGCGTCAGCCCACGGTGCGCAGGTCCGCCAGGAGGTCGTGCGCGACGTCCTCGGCCCGCAGCCGGAGGGTCTCGGTGATCTGCGCGATGGTCGCGTGGTCCAGGAAGGTGAGCGGTACGCCGACGCACGAGACCGGCGCCGTGACCCCGGACTCCGCGCAGCGCTGGCCCAGCATCGCGCCGATCCCGCCCTCGACGAGCCCGTCCTCGAGCACGAGCACGCGGTCGTGCTCGCCCGCGAGCTTGACCAGGGCCGAGGGGACGGGAAGGACCCACCGCGGGTCCACGACGGTGCAGCCGACACCCTCCGCGGCGAGCAGCCGTCCGACCTCGACGGCGGTGTGCGCCATGGGTCCCACGCCGACGACGAGGACCGACGGTGCGCCGTCGTGCCGCGCAAGGACGTCCACGCCGTCCACCGTGTCCACGGCGGGCAGCGGGTCAGGCAACGGGCTCTTCGGGTAGCGCACCACGCTGGGCGCGTCGTCGATGTCCACCGCGGCCTGCAGCGCCGCGCGGAGCGTCGGCTCGTCCCGGGGGGCAGCCAGGTGCAGGCCGGGGACGATCCGCAGCAGGGACATGTCCCACATGCCGTTGTGGGACGCGCCGTCGTCACCGGTGATGCCCGCGCGGTCCAGCACGAACGTCACGCCCGCACGGTGCAGGGCGACGTCCATGAGGAGCTGGTCGAAGGCGCGGTTGAGGAAGGTCGCGTAGACCGCGACGACCGGGTGCAGACCCGCGAAGGCCATGCCCGCCGCGGACGTCACCGCGTGCTGCTCGGCGATGCCGACGTCGTGCACGCGCGCCGGGAACTCGGCCGCGAAGGGGGCCAGGCCCACCGGCTGGAGCATCGCCGCGGTGATCGCGACGACGTCGTGCCGGCGGCGGCCGATCTGGACCATCTCGTCGGCGAACACCGACGTCCACCCGAACCGCGACGGCGCGACGGGGAGCCCGGTCTCCGGGTGGATCTTGCCGACGGCGTGGAACCGGTCGGCGACGTCCTGCTCGGCCGGGACGTACCCGCGACCCTTCTCCGTGATCACGTGCACGAGGACCGGTCCGCCGAACGCCTTCGCCCGGCGCAGAGCGTGCTCGGTCGCCTCGAGGTCGTGCCCGTCCACGGGGCCGACGTACTTGATGCCCAGGTCCTCGAACATCCCCTGGGGGGCGACGACGTCCTTGATGCCCTTCTTCAGGCCGTGCAGCGCGTCGTACGCCAGGCGCCCGGGTGGGCCGGACCGTCGCAGCGTCCGCTTCCCCCAGGCGAGGACGTTCTCGTACCCGCGCGTCGTGCGCAGGGTGTCGAGGTGGTGGGCCAGCCCGCCGATCGTCGGGTCGTAGGAGCGTCCGTTGTCGTTGACGACGACGACGAGCCGGCGGTCCTGCCCGGCGGAGATGTTGTTCAGCGCCTCCCAGGCCATCCCACCGGTCAGCGCCCCGTCGCCGATGACCGCGACGACGTGCCGGTCCACGGCGCCCTGCAGCGCGTAGGCCTTGGCGATGCCGTCGGCCCACGACAGGGCGGTGGAGGCGTGGGAGTTCTCGACCACGTCGTGCACCGACTCCACCCGGCTCGGGTACCCGGACAGCCCCCCGCGCTTGCGCAGGTCGGAGAAGTCCTGGCGGCCGGTGAGGATCTTGTGCACGTAGGACTGGTGCCCGGTGTCGAACACCATCGTGTCCCGCGGCGACTCGAACACCCTGTGCATCGCCATGGTCAGCTCGACCACGCCGAGGTTCGGTCCGAGGTGACCGCCGGTCCGGGAGACCGCGTCGACGAGGAACGTCCGGATCTCGTGCGCGAGCTGCTCCAGCTCCCCGGGACGCAGCGTCCGCAGGTCGGCCGGGCCGGTGATCCTCGACAGGATGGACATCCGGACATCGTACGGGCGGCCCGCCGCGGGGGAACCCGGCCCGGCGGCCCTGTTCGCCGACGGCACAGCGCCCGCACAGCAGCGGTGCCCCGCCGGCACAGCCGGCGCACAGCCGGCGCACGGCGAGGGCATGGCGAGGGCACGCCTCCTAGGCTGGCCGCCATGCGCTTCCTGCCCGGTCACGCCCCGACGTCCGACCTCACCTACGGCGACGTCTTCCTCGTGCCGTCGCGGTCCGACGTCGAGAGCCGCTTCGACGTCGACCTGACCACCGTGGACGGCACCGGGACGACGATCCCGGTGGTCGTGGCGAACATGACGGCCGTCTCGGGACGGCGCATGGCGGAGACCGTCGCGCGCCGCGGCGGCCTGGCCGTCATCCCGCAGGACATCCCGGTGGACGTCGTCAGCGACGTGGTGGCGTCGGTCAAGTCGCGGCACCCCGTCGTGGAGACCGCGGTCGTGGTCCGCCCGGACGACACGGTGCACACGGCCCTGACGCTCATCGGCAAGCGCTCGCACGGCGCCGCGGTCGTGGTCCACGACGGGCGGCCCGTCGGCGTGGTCGCGGAGAGCGACGGCCTGGGCGTCGACCGCTTCACGCAGGTCTCCGAGGTCATGACGCCGGACCCGACCGTCGTCGACATCGCCGTGCTGGCCGCACCGGACGGCCTGGAGGCGGCGTTCGACCGGCTGCACGCCTCGCGGCGCCGGTTCACCCCGGTCGTCGAGGACGGCCGGCTCGTCGGCGTCATCACCCGCACCGGCGCCCTGCGCTCGTCTGTCTACCGGGCCGCGCTGGACGAGGACGGCCGGCTGCGGGTCGGCGCCGCCGTCGGCATCAACGGGGACGTCGCGGGCAAGGCCGCCGCGCTGCTCGAGGCGGGCGCCGACGTCCTCGTCGTGGACACCGCGCACGGCCACCAGCGCAAGATGCTCGAGGCCGTGGCAGCCGTCCGGGCGCTGCACCCGGCCGTGCCGGTCGTCGCGGGCAACGTGGTCACCGCGGAGGGCACGCGCGACCTCGTCGAGGCCGGCGCCGACGTGGTCAAGGTGGGCGTCGGCCCCGGCGCGATGTGCACGACCCGCATGATGACCGCCGTCGGCCGCCCGCAGTTCTCCGCAATCCTGGAGTGCGCGGCGCAGGCCCGGGCGCTCGGCGCACACATCTGGGCCGACGGCGGCGTGCGGCACCCGCGCGACGTCGCGCTCGCCCTCGCGGCCGGCGCCTCCCAGGTCATGGTCGGGTCGTGGTTCGCCGGCACGCACGAGAGTCCCGGCGACCTCCACGAGGACGCCGACGGACGCCTGTACAAGGAGAGCTTCGGGATGGCGTCCGCCCGGGCCGTGGCCGCGCGCACCCGCGGCGGCTCGCCCTTCGAGCGGGCGCGCAAGGGCCTCTACGAGGAGGGCATCTCCTCCTCGCGGATGTACCTGGACCCGCACCGGCCCGGCGTGGAGGACCTGCTGGACCAGATCACGTCGGGCCTGCGGTCGGCCTGCACGTACGCCGGGGCGAGGACGCTCGAGGAGCTCACCGAGCGCGCCGTCGTCGGCCTCCAGTCGGCGGCCGGGTACGAGGAGGGGCGGCCGCTGCCGCAGGGCTGGTGAGGGCATGACGACGACCCCGCCCCGCGGGCCCCGTGACGCGCCCGGCCCGGACCCCGGTGCCGAGGTCGGCGCGGCCGGTCGGCACGCCGACGTCCGCGCCCAGCTGAGCGGACTCGCCGGGCGCGGGGTGCGCTGGCCGGTCGGGAGGTGGCCGGACACCGGCGTCCTGCGACCGGCGGCGGTGCTCGTCCTCTTCGGCGTCCTGGACCACGTCCCGGCGAGCCACGCCCACCGCGTCGTGCCGGGCGACCTCGACGTGCTGCTCGTCGGCCGCTCCCCCGACCTCGCGCACCACGCGGGTCAGGTGGCCTTCCCCGGGGGCCGGGTGGACCCGACCGACGCCTCGCCGGAGGCGGCGGCCCTGCGCGAGGCGGTGGAGGAGACGGGGCTGGACCCGGCCGGCGTGGAGCTCCTGGGCAGCCTGGCGCAGGTGCCCGTCCCGGTCTCGCATCACCTCGTCACGCCGGTCCTCGGGTGGTGGCACGAGCGGTCGGCCGTCGGCGTCGTGGACCACCGGGAGTCCGCGCACGTCTTCGGGGCGCCGGTCGCCGACCTCGTGGACCCCGCGCGACGGCGGACGGTCGCCGTGCGCGTGGACGGGGGACGGCACCGCACGCCGGCGTTCCTCGTCGGCGATCACGTGGTGTGGGGGTTCACGGCGATGATCCTCGACACCGTGCTGGACGCCCTCGGCTGGGCCGAGCCGTGGGACCGGGGCGCCGAGATCCCGATGCCGCGCTGACCCTGCCGGCGTCGCTGCCGGCCGTGCCGCGACGGCGCCGTCCGCTCCCGGGCCGTGACGGGCTCAGTTCTCCTCGGGGCCCGGGACGCGACGCGGGGGCTCGCCGTGCTCGGCGACGACCTCGTCGTAGACGGGGGTGTCCCACTCCGTCGCGGGGGTCGCCCGACGCGGACCGGACGAGGGTCGCTCCTGGATGTCAGGCAGGCTCATGGGGGGCTCCGATCGGTCGTACGTACGCCGCATCATGGCGCGGCCGGGGCCGTCGCGCGAGCCCAGGACGACCGCGACCCTGAGAGCCGTCTGCCCGCGCTCGCCCCACCCCCCGGAACAGCGCGGACCGCGTGCTCGTTGCGCCGGACGTGATCGCGGACCTCACCCGGGCCGTCGACGCCGTCGCCGACGCCCTGCGCTTCTCGCTCGTCGAGGCGGACGCGCGCGACGACCTGTCAGCGGTCGAACGGTCCCTCCTCGTGGCGCTCGCGGCGGACACCGTCGACCAGCTCGACGCCTGGCTGCGCGACAGCGCGCCCGCGGTGACGCCTCTCGCGAACCGCCTGCCGCCGCACCTCGCAGACGGCGAGGCGGGCCTCCGCGCCGCCCGGGCCGCAGCCGGCAGCGCGGTGCGCAGCCGGGTCCGGCGCCTGCTGCTGCCGGCCCGGGGCGGCGTCGCCGTCGGGCTGGTCGGCGCAGTCCTGCTCTGGACGCTCGAGGTCGCGGCCCTGCGGATGGAGGGCACGGTCGTGCTCCTCACCGCGGGCATCGGCGTGCTCGCGCTGGGCCTGCTCGCGGCCACGGCGTTCGCGCCGGGCTTCGTCACCGACCTCGGCTCGGGCACCGGGCCCGTGCTCACCCGGGCCGGGAGCGTCGGACGCCACGTCGAGCGGGTGTTCGCCGACCGCACCGCCGAGGCCGTGCGGGGACTGACGGCACTCGGGGCGCCGCCGCCCCGCCCCACGACGCTGCTGCGCCTCCGTGCCACGGTGCGGTCCGCCACCGCGCGCGTCTACGCCGCGGCCGTCGCCGTGGGGCTCGCCCTGTTCCTCGGCATGACCCGCGTCCTCGGGCTCCTGTGAACCCCCGGCGTCGGCCGACCTCGCGTGCCGGTCGTGTGCTCCGGCTCGACGACGCCACTCGCGCGTCCTCTGGAGCGCGGCGGTCCCGGCCCGTACGCTGCGCCCGTGAGCCCGAACCCCCGGGCGGACGGCGACGACGCCGTCCCCCCGTCGTCCTCGACCGGCGCCGACGTGGAGAGCACCCACCAGGACCCCGCGGGTCGGGGTGAGGGGGCCCGGCCCGGGCGGATCGCCGCCTGGGCGCTGTGGGACTGGGGCTCGGCCGCGTTCAACGCGGTCGTCACCACCTTCGTCTTCACCCGGTGGATCACGAGCGAGGAGTTCGTCGACCCCGCCGTCGTGGCGGCGGCCACGGCCGAGGGCGCCGACGGCGGCCCGGCCCGCGACGCCCTGGACCTCGCCCTCGCCCAGCACTCCGCCTGGCTCGGCTGGGGCCTGGCGATCGCGGGCCTGCTCATCGCCGTGCTGGCCCCGGTCGTCGGCGCGCGGTCCGACGACGCCGGGCGCCGTCGGCGGTGGCTGGGCATCCACACGGCCGTCGTCGTCGTGCTCATGGGCGCGATGTTCTCCGTGCAGCCGGACGAGGACGCCCTGACCTTCAACCTGCTGCTCGGCATCACGCTGCTCGCGCTCGCCAACGTCGTGTTCGAGCTCGCCTCGGTCAACTACAACGCGATGCTGGCCCAGGTGTGCTCGCCGCGGTCCTTCGGCCGCGTCAGCGGGATCGGCTGGGGCGCGGGCTACCTCGGCGGGATCGTCCTGCTGCTCATCCTCTTCGTCGGGTTCATCAATCCCGACGTCGGCTGGTTCGGCACGACCTCGGAGAACGGCCTGGACATCCGCGTCGCCGTGCTCGTCTCGGCGATCTGGTTCGGCGTGTTCGCCGCGCCGGTCCTCCTGGCCGTGCCCGAGCTGCCGGCCGACCGCAGCCGACGGCGACTCGGCGTCGGCGACTCCTACCGTGCCCTGTGGCGCGACGTCCGCGGCCTGTGGCGGCACTCGCGCTCGACGCTGCGCTTCCTTGTGGCCAGCGCGGTGTACCGCGACGGCCTGGCCGGCGTCTTCACGTTCGGGGCGGTCATCGCGTCCGGCACGTTCGGGTTCACCGCGGCCGAGGTCGTCGTCTTCGCCATCGCCGCGAACCTGGTGGCGGGACTGTCGACCTTCGCCGCCGGCTTCCTCGACGACCGGATCGGGCCCAAGCGGGTCATCGTCGGCTCCCTCGCGGGCCTGCTCGTGGCGGGCACCGCCGTCTTCCTCCTGCACGACGGCGGGGCCACCGTGTTCTGGGTGTTCGGCCTGCTGCTCACGGTCTTCGTCGGCCCGGCCCAGTCCGCGAGCCGGTCCCTGCTCGCCCGGGTCATCCCGCCCGGGAGGGAGAGCGAGATCTTCGGGCTCTACGCGACGACAGGGCGTGCGGCGAGCTTCCTGGCGCCGGTCGCCTTCTCGAGCTTCATCGCGATCTCCGGGGCCCAGTACTGGGGCGTCCTCGGCATCATGCTCGTCCTCGCCGTCGGCCTCGCCCTGCTCCTGCCGGTCACGGTGCGGCCGGTGCCGCAGGAGGCGGTCGCCCCGGCCGCGGTGGCCGTCCGGAGGGACTGAGCCGGGACGGACGGGGCAGCTCGAGACAGAGCGGGACAGGCAAGCACAGGGCGGGACGACCCCCCGCTCGGCCGGCTCGGCCTGCTCGGCCTGCTCGGCCTGCTCGGCCTGCTCGGCACTGTCAGTCGGTCCCGGCGAGGCGCACGGTGACCGGGGTCCCCGCCTCGACCGTGCGGGACACCGTGCAGGAGCGGTCGTGGGACACCTGCAGCGCTCGGGGCAGGACCGCCCGGGCTGCGTCCCCCTCGGGACCCTCCGGGAAACGGAGGTCGAAGGTGACCACGAGGTCCTGCAGCAGGTTCGCGCCGTCGACCCGCACCTTCTCGGCGTCCACCCGCACCGCGAACCTCCCCGGCTCCGCGCGGCGCGTCGTCACGGTGTCGACGTCGACCGCCGAGCACGCGCCGAGGGCCACGAGGAGCAGCTCCACGGGGGTGAAGTCCGCGTCGTCCGCGGCGCTCACGCGCAGCCGGCCCCCGCGGGCGTTCCGCGCGAGGTAGGTGCCTGCGCCCGTCCGCTCGATGTCCACGCTGCGGCGCGTCGTCGGGTCGCCCGCGCGAGCCGTCCCGCCGGAGGCGCCGGGAGTCGCGGGAGCGGGGTCGGGTGGCGTCGTGGTCATGGGCCCATGCTCGCAGGGCCGGCCCGGCGGCACAGGTCCCGGGACGCAGCCTGAGAACCCGCGGTGACGCCGTCGGAACACCGGCGCGACCGCCGCGGTTCACGCCGACGACGACGCCCGCGACACCCGCGAGGAGCCCGACCGGTGACCGACTCCCCCGGCCCGACCGCCCCCGGACCTCTCCCGGCCGGACCTGCCCCGTCCGGGGTGCCGGGCACCGCGCCCGCACGCCCGGGGAACGGCCGCGCCGTCCTCGCGGGGCTGCTCGCCGCGGCGGCGACGCTCGGCACCGGCCACCTCGTGGCCGCGCTCGTCGAGCCCCGGGCCACCCCCCTGACGGCGGTCGGGGACGCCTTCATCGACGTCACGCCCGCCTGGCTCAAGGACCTCGCGATCGCTGCGTTCGGCGTCGGCGACAAGACGGCGCTGCTGGTCGGCATGGTCGTCGTCCTGGGACTGGCCGCGGCGGGCCTCGGCGTCCTCGCGACGTCCCGCCCCGGTGCCGCCCGGGCGGGCGTCGTGGCGATCGGCGCCCTCGGCGCGCTGGCCGCCGCCTCCCGGCCCTCCGCCGGACCGCTCGCCGCCCTCCCCGCCCTCGCGGGCGCCGTCGTCGGCGTCGTGGCCCTGACCCGCCT
>NZ_CAMPHH010000016.1 GCF_946885855.1 uncultured Actinotalea sp.
GCACGGTCCTGTACGTCACCGGTGAGGAGTCCGCCGGCCAGGTGCGGCTGCGCGCGGACCGGATCGGGGCGCTGGCCCCCCGCCTGCTCCTGGCGGCGGAGACGGACCTCGGCGCCGTGCTCGGCCACATCGAGCAGACCGGTCCGGCCCTGCTCGTCGTGGACTCCGTGCAGACCATCGCGTCGACCCAGGTCGACGGGGCGCCCGGCGGCGTCAGCCAGGTGCGGGAGGTCGCCGCGGCCCTCATCGCCGCGGCCAAGGAGCGGGACCTGCCCACGCTCCTGGTCGGTCACGTCACCAAGGACGGGGCCGTCGCCGGGCCGCGCACCCTCGAGCACCTCGTCGACGTCGTGTGCCAGTTCGAGGGCGACCGCCACTCCCGCCTCCGGTTCGTCCGCGCCACGAAGAACCGCTACGGCCCCACGGACGAGGTGGGCTGCTTCGACCTGACCGAGCAGGGCATCGTCGAGCTGCCGGACCCCAGCGGGCTGTTCCTGTCCCACGCGGTGCAGCACGTGCCCGGCACCTGCGTCACCGTGACGCTCGACGGCCGGCGCCCGCTCGCGGCGGAGGTGCAGGCGCTCGTCGTGCCCACCCTGCTCACCAACCCCCGTCGCACCACGAGCGGCGTGGACTCCAGCCGGCTGGCGATGGTGCTGGCCGTGCTGCAGCGCCGTGCCGGCGTGCCGCTCGCGGACAAGGACGTCTACGTCTCCACCGTCGGCGGGGCGCGGGTGACCGAGCCGGGCGCCGACCTCGCCGTCGCCCTCGCGACCGCCAGCGGCGGCGAGAACGTCCCGCTCCTGGACCACCTCGTCGCGCTCGGCGAGGTCGGGCTTGCCGGGGAGATCCGACCCGTCGTCGGGCTCGACCGGCGCCTCGCGGAGGCGCGGCGCCTCGGCTTCACGCGCGCCGTCGTCCCCGTGGGCGCCGTCGACCCCGCGACCGTGCCCGGCATGCGCCTGCTCGAGGCCGCGCACGTGGCCCACGCGGTGGAGCTGACGCGCGGGGCGGGGTTCCGGCAGGTCCGGCCGACCTGAGCCGCGCCGTGCTGCGCACGACCGGCGCGGACGCGCCCGTCCGGGTGGCACCTCCGGCTTGACGCGGGTCCCGCTCGCGTACCCTCGTCCCGTGGTCACGACCGAGCGCTCCGCCGAGGACATGCTGCGCTCCACCCTTGCCGCCGTGGCGCCCGGCACCGAGCTCCGCGACGGCCTCGAGCGCATCCTGCGCGGTCGGACCGGCGCGCTCATCGTCCTCGGGCACGACGCGGTCGTGGAGTCCATGTGCTCCGGCGGCTTCGCGCTCGACGTCGGCTTCTCCGCGACCCGCCTGCGCGAGCTCGCGAAGATGGACGGCGCCGTCGTCGTCGACCGGGACGCCACGCGCATCCTCCGTGCGGCCGTGCAGCTGCTGCCGGACCCCACCATCGAGACGACCGAGTCCGGGACGCGGCACCGGACCGCCGAGCGGGTCGCGAAGCAGTCGGGCTTCCCCGTCATCTCGGTGTCGCAGTCGATGCGGATCGTCGCCGTGTACGTCGGCAGCTCCCGCTACGTGCTCGAGGGCTCCGACGTGATCCAGTCCCGCGCGAACCAGGCCCTCGCGACGCTCGAGCGCTACAAGGCCCGCCTCGACGAGGTCAGCGGGACCCTCTCCGCGCTGGAGATCGAGGACCTCGTCACCGTGCGCGACGTCGCGGCCGTCGTCCAGCGCCTCGAGATGGTGCGGCGCATCTCCGAGGAGATCGCCGGGTACGTCGTCGAGCTCGGCACGGACGGCCGCCTCATGGCGCTGCAGCTGGACGAGCTCGTCGGGGGGATCGGCGCCGACCGCCAGCTCGTCATCCGCGACTACGTCGAGGACGGTCGGTCCGGCCGCAGCCTGGCGGACGTCCAGGCGGCGCTCGCGGACCTCGACGCCACGCAGCTCCTCGACCTCACGCACATCGCGCGGGTCCTCGGCCTCATCGGGGTGGAGGACTCCCTCGACGGTGCCGTGGGGCCGCGCGGGTACCGCCTGCTGTCCAAGGTCCCGCGCCTGCCGGGCACCATCGTCGACCGGCTCGTGGGGCACTTCGGCAACCTGCAGAAGCTCCTTGCCGCCGGCATCGACGAGCTGATGAACGTCGACGGCGTCGGCGAGCAGCGTGCCCGCGCCGTCCGCGAGGGCCTGTCCCGCCTCGCCGAGTCGAGCATCCTCGAGCGCTACGTCTGACGGCGGGGCCCGTGCCGGGCGCCGGGCTCGCCACCGTGCGGCCTGACCGCGGGGGACGCGTCCACCGGGGCCCACGCGCCCAGAGGCTCAGCCGAGCTCGAAGACGACCTGACCGCTCTGCACGCCCGCGACCACAGCGACCGCCGTGTACGTCCCCGGCCGCGGCTCGGGCAGGTCGCCGGCGCAACCCTCCGCGGAGCGCACCCGGGGCCACGCCACCGGCATGGCCTCCGCGGCGCCCGGCGCCATGAGCAGGAGACGCTCGCCCGATGCCTCGGACGGGCAGTCGGCGCTGGACCAGATGCGGTCGGCGCCCGAGGTGATGACGAGCGCCTGGTTCGCCAGGCCGGCGTCCACGGTGCACGCGGACCCGCCCGTGTTCGTGAGGGTGACGGTGAAGGTCGGTGTGGCGCCCGGGGCGTACGACGGCGCGTCGGCCGCGAGGGTCGTGGTCAGGGTCTCCGGTGCGCAGGCCGCGGCGGCGCTGGTCCCGTCCTCGCCGTCCTCGTCAGCGGTGTCCTCGGCGGTGTCCTCGGCCGCGCCGCCGTCATCCCCCTCGGCGGCCTCCGTGCCGCCGGTGCCCGCCGAGCCGTCGGTCGCGCCGTCGGTCGCAGCACCCGGCCCGTCGGCCGCTCCGCCCCGCGCCGCGCCCAGCGCGAGCGCGAGTCCGGTGACGAGGACCGCGGCGAGCAGCAGCAACAGCACCCGGCGGACCCAGTACACGCGCGCCGGCTGGGGGCCGACGGGATGCAGGACGGTGTTCATCGACGTTCCTCCCGAGCGGGACCGTGCCGGTCGCCACGGTACGACCGGGACGGCCCGGTCCGGGGGAGCCGCGCCGCAGGGGCCGGCGACCGACCACCGGGAGGGCATCATGGGCGCGTGCCGCACCCGCTCGTCCCCCCGGTCGTCCAGTGGTTCGACGCCGCGGCGCGGGACCTGCCCTGGCGCGCGCCGGACCGGACCCCGTGGGGCGTGCTCGTCAGCGAGGTCATGCTCCAGCAGACGCCTGTCGTGCGCGTCGAGCCCGCGTGGCGGCGGTGGATGAGCCGCTGGCCGACGCCTGCCGACCTCGCGGAGGAGAGCACCGCGGAGGTGCTGCGGGCCTGGGACCGGCTCGGCTACCCGCGGCGGGCGCTGCGCCTGCAGCAGTGCGCCCGTGCCGTCGTCGAGCAGCACGACGGGGAGCTGCCCCGCACCGAGGAGGAGCTGCTCGCGCTGCCGGGCATCGGCACCTACACCGCGGCCGCCGTCATGGCGTTCGCGTACGGGCGCCGGGCCGTCGTCGTCGACACGAACGTGCGCCGCGTCCTCAGCCGCGCCCTCGCCGGCGAGGCGCTGCCCCCGCCGTCTCTCACACGCACCGAGCTGCGGGACGCGGGCGCCGTCGTCCCCGACGACGACGCCGGGGCGAGCCGCTGGAACGCGGCGGTCATGGAGCTCGGGGCGCTCGTCTGCACGGCGCGCTCCCCGCGCTGCGACGCCTGCCCCGTGGCCGCGCAGTGCGCGTGGCTCGCGGCGGGCCGGCCGGCGGACGCCCTCGCCGCCGTCCGGCGGCGCCAGGCCTGGCACGGCACGGACCGGCACGTGCGCGGCCGCCTCATGGCCGCCCTCCGCGCCGCGGACCACCTCGTGCCGGGCACGGCGCTGCGCCGGGCCGTCGCGGAGCCGGACGAGGCGCAGTACGACCGCTGCCTGGCGGGACTGGTCACCGACGGGCTGGTCGAGCAGCGCCCCGGGCCCGCCGACGACGCCGCGGCGGACGACCGCTGGTACGGGCTGCCCCGGTGACGGGGACCCGCCCCGTCACCGTCCCCGTGGGCCTGCGCACGCTGCCGGACCGGGAGCCCTCCTGGGAGCCCTGGCTGGACCGCCTGCCGCGGCTCGCCGCCGAGCTGCTCGCCGACTGGGACCTGGTGCCCGACGGTGAGCCCGGGCACGGGCAGTGCTCGCTCGTCCTGCCCGTGCGCGCAGGCGGGTCCGGCACGCCGGCGGTCCTCAAGCTCGGCTGGCCGCACGACGAGGCGCTCCACGAGCCGCTGGCGCTGCAGCACTGGCACGGCGCCGGGGCCGTCGAGCTGCTGCGGGCAGACCCCCACCGGTGGGCCCTCCTGCTCGAGCGCGCGGGTCCGGCGGACCTGGACAGCGTCGACGACGTCGCGGCGTGCGAGCGGGCCGGCGCCCTCTACCCGCTGCTCCACCGCCCGGCGCCGCCCCGGCTGCGCCGGCTCAGCGCCCTGGCGGCGGACTGGTCCCGCCGCCTGCTCGCCCTGCCACGGGACGCCCCGGTCCCGCGCCGGCTCGTCGAGCAGGCGGCCGCCCGGGCCCGGGCGTTCGCGGAGGACGACGCCACGGACGGCACCCTCGTCCACGGCGACCTCCACGGGCAGAACGTCCTTGCGTCGGCCCGCCCGGACGCTCCCGGCTGGCTCGCGATCGACCCGAAGCCCCTGTCCGGCGACCCGCACGTCGAGCCGGTGCCGCTCCTGTGGAACCGGTGGCCGGAGGCGCTCGCGTCCGGGGACGTGCGGTGGGCGGTCCGTCGCCGGCTCGACGCCGTCGTCGACACGGCGGGGCTCGACCCGGACCGTGCCCGGGACTGGGCCGTGGTGCGCTCCGTCGTGAACGCCCTGTGGTGCGTGGAGGCGCTCCGGGCAAGAGGGGACCGGGCCGACGCCGGCGCCCGGGAGTGGCTCACCCGCGCGGTGACGATCGCCAAGGCCGTCCAGGACTGACCGCGCGCGCCGCGGACCGGGGCACGCGGCTGGGCACCCGGTCGCGCCCGGTGCACGTCGGTGCCAGCGCCCCCGGACGCTCCCCGGGCACTCCCCGGGCGCACCGTCGCTGCCGCTCGCCACGGTCCGGCGGGTCAGAGCTCCAGCAGCATCCGCGTGTTGCCGAGGGTGTTCGGCTTGACGCGCGCGAGGTCGAGGAACTCCGCGACGCCGTCGTCGTGCGAGCGCAGGAGCTGGGCGTAGACCTCCGCGTCGACGGGCGTGCCCTCGATCGGCGCGAACCCGTGCGCGGCGAAGAAGTCGACCTCGAAGGTCAGGCAGAACACCCGGCGGAGACCGAGGTCGCGCGCACGCTGCAGGAGGGCGTCGAGCACGCCGTGGCCCACGCCCCGCCGGCGGGCCTGCGGGGCCACGGCGAGGGTGCGCACCTCGGCCAGGTCCGCCCACATGACGTGCAGCGCACCGCAGCCGACGACGCGTCCGGACTCCCGGGCGGCGGCTCCGCCGGGCCCTCCGACGCGCTCCTCGGTCGTCCCCGCCGCGGCCTCCTCGGCGACGACGAACTCCTGCACCGCTTCGTAGTAGCCCACGAGCTCCTTGGCGAGCAGGATCCGCCGCTGCGCGTACGGCTCGACGAGGTCCCGGATGGCGTTGACGTCCCGGGGCAGCGCGGCACGGATCCGGACCGCAGGCGGCGGGACGTCCGGCGGCCCGGTCACGAAATCGGTGCTCACGAGCGCGAGAGTAGGGCGTCCGGTCCGCCGGCGCCCGGAGGGCTCACGCCTCGCGGCTCGCCGCCTGCACGAGCGCGTTCGCGGTGAGCTCGTCGACGACCAGGTCGGTGACGACACCGGCCGCGAGCGCGGCGCGCAGCGGCGCGACCTTGTTGTCGCCGGCGACGGCGCAGACGCGGCGCGGGATGCGGCGCAGCTCGACGGGCGTCGGTCCGGTCGCGCGCGCGTTGAGGGGGATGTCGTCGTAGCTGCCGTCGGCGCGCAGGAACACCGTGCAGACGTCGCCGACGACGCCCTCGTGGTGCAGCACGTCGACGTCCTCCTCGTCGAGGTACCCGGCCGAGTAGACGTGGCTCGGCACCCCGCCGTGGAGCGCGCCGACGCCGAACAGGGCGATGTCTGCACGTCGTTGCACGTCCAGGACACGCATGATCGAGCGTTCGCGCCACATCGCGTCCTTCGTCTCCCGGTAGTCGAAGAAGGCGGGCACCGGGAAGTGGTGCACCGCCGCGTCGAAGGCGGCACCGAAGCTCGTGATGAGGTCGCTCGCATACTCGAACCCGCTGGTCCGGGTGTTCGCGGCGCCGTTGAGCTGGACGATCGCACTGCCCCGCGTCGGCTTGGCGGACAGGTGCCGTCCGACGGCGGCGAGCGTCGTGCCCCACGCGATCGCGAGCACCATGTCGGAGTCGAACCAAGAGCCGATGAGCTTGGCCGTGGTGCGGGCGACCTGGTCGAGGCGCTCCAGCTCGGTGGACGAGTCGGGCACGGGGACGACGTAGGCCTCGATGCCGAAGCGGCGCCCGATCGAGCGCGCCAGACCCGGCGCCTGCGTGCGGGCGGGCCGGATCGTGATCTCCACGAGACCGGTGTCCCGGGCGCGCTTGATCAGCCGGGAGACCGTCGAGCGCGAGGTGCCGAGGTGCCGGGCGATGACCTCCATCTTGATGTCCTGCAGGTAGTACATCGACGCCGCGCGCAGCACGTCCTCCTGCTCCATCCCGACCTCCTCGTCGGCCTCGTCCCGGCCGGGTCCGCCCAGGCGGGCCCGGAGCCCGCCGACGCGCCGCACCCGTCGGACGTGCCCGCCGCACCCGGCCCGCGGGACGCGGGTCGGACGTACCGCGAGCAACTGCCCGCCGCACCTCCTCGTGCACGTATGTGCATCCGGGTTGCGCGTTCGTTCGAACTGCGACAAGCATAAGCCTGGCGCATGGTCGTGGGAAAAGACTCCTCAAAGGTCGTTCGTCCCACCGGGGCCAGGGACCAAGGTCCCGGTCCGGGCCGCGCGAGGAGGACGGCGACGGCGGCACATGCCCGAGCCGGACGGTCACAGGTCGAGGAGGACAGCGTGAGGACAGTCGCACTGACACCGCAGAAGCGCGCGGAGGCCCTGGCGGCGCTCGAGGCGTCGGGCACCGAGGGCAACGAGCTCGACGTCCTCGTCATCGGCGGTGGCGTGACGGGTGCGGGCATCGCGCTCGACGCGGTGAGCCGCGGCCTGCGCGTCGGCATCGTCGAGGGGCAGGACTGGGGCAGCGGCACGTCCAGCCGCTCGAGCAAGCTCGTGCACGGTGGCCTGCGGTACCTCCAGATGCTCGACTTCCACCTCGTCCACGAGGCCCTGACGGAGCGCGACCTCCTGCTGAAGCGGATCGCCCCGCACCTGGTCAAGCCTGTGTCGTTCCTTTACCCGCTGGAGAACGCGTGGTGGGAGCGGGCCTACGTCGGCGCCGGCGTCGCGCTGTACGACACGCTCGCGAGCATCGCCCCCGGCAAGCGCGCGATGCCGTGGCACAAGCACCTCAGCCGCGCCGGCATGGAGCGGATGTTCCCGGACCTCAAGCACGACGCCGCCGTCGGCGCGGTCCGTTACTGGGACGCGAGCGTCGACGACGCCCGCCTCGTCGTCACGCTCATCCGCACCGCGGCCTCCTACGGTGCGCACGCCGCGAGCCGGACGCAGGTCGTCGAGCTCACCAAGCGCGGGACCGGGGTCGTCAACGGCGCGGTCGTCGTCGACCTCGAGACCGGCAAGGAGATCACGGTCCGCGCCGACCAGGTCATCAACGCGACCGGCGTGTGGACCGAGGAGACCGAGTCGCTCGCGGACACCGAGGGCGGCCTGCACGTGCTGGCCTCCAAGGGCATCCACATCGTCGTGCCGCGCGACCGCATCCGCGGCGAGGTCGGCCTGATCCTGCAGACCGAGAAGAGCGTCCTCTTCGTCATCCCGTGGTCCCGGTACTGGGTCATCGGCACCACGGACACCCCGTGGAAGCAGGACCTCCAGCACCCCGTCGCCACGGCTGCGGACATCGAGTACGTGCTCGACCACGCCAACGCGGTGCTCGAGCGACCGCTGACCAAGGACGACATCATCGGGACGTGGGCCGGCCTGCGGCCGCTGCTGCAGCCGGGCACCAAGGAGGGCACGTCGTCGGCGAAGGTGTCGCGCGAGCACACCGTCGCCTCTCCAACGCCCGGCCTGACGGTCATCGCCGGCGGCAAGCTGACGACCTACCGCGTCATGGCCAAGGACGCCGTCGACTTCGCCCTCGGCGAGCGCGCGAAGACCAACCCGTCGATCACCGACCGGATCCCGCTCGTCGGCGCCGAGGGCCACGCGGTCCTGCAGCGGCAGGCGCGGCGGATCGCGGAGACGTACGGCTGGAGCCGCGCGATGGTCGACCACCTGCTCCACCGGTACGGCTCGATGCTCACCGAGATCATCGACATGGTCGAGGAGCAGCCGGATCTCGCGAAGCCCCTGGTCGGCGCGCCTGCGTACCTGCGGGCGGAGGTTGCCTACGCTGCGTCGCATGAGGGTGTCCTGCACCTGGAGGACGTCCTTCTGCTGCGCACCCGGTTGGTGTACGAGCAGGCGGACCAGGGCCTCGCCGCGATCGAGGAGATCGCCGAGGTGGTCGGCGAGCGCCTGGGCTGGGACGCCACGACCCGCAGGGCCGAGATCGAGTCCTACCGGGCTCGGTGCGAGGCCGAGGCCGCCGCCGCCGCGGAGCCCACCGACGAGGCCGCCGAGGTCGTCCGGCTCAAGGCGGCGGACGTCACGCCGTTGCGGCCCCTCGGCGGACCGGCCGAGCCCGGCGTGAAGCCCGGGTCCCCGGCCGACTCCCCCGCGGCGCAGGGGCCCGCCGGCACCTGACGCCCCCTTCTCCCGCACCGGCACCGGTTCGTTCCCCGGCCGGGCCGGTGCGGCCCCAGACCCTCCGGCACCCCGGCCGGAGCCGGCTCCGGCACCCCCGACCGGAGCACCCGTGACAACGAAGTCTCGACTGAAACGAGGAACTCATGGACGAAGTGACCCTTGGGCAGGTCTTCCTGTCGGAGGTGATCGGCACAGGCCTCCTGCTCCTGCTCGGTGCGGGCGTCGTCGCCAACGTCATCCTCCCCGCCAACAAGGGCTTCAACGCCGGCTGGCTCACCATCAACTTCGGATGGGGTCTGGCCGTCTTCGCCGGTGTGTACGGCGCGTGGCAGTCCGGCGCGCACCTGAACCCCGCGGTGACGGTCGGCCTCCTGGCGAACGGCGCTGCCGAGTACGCGCCCGGCGTCGAGGTGAGCGTCGCCTCCACGCTGGTGTACTTCGCCGCCCAGATGGTCGGTGCCTTCCTCGGCGCCGTGCTCGCCTTCCTGGCGTACAAGAAGCACTTCGACGAGCCGGCCGACCCGGCCACGAAGCTCGGCGTGTTCTCCACCGGCCCGGCGATCCGCTCGTACGGCTGGAACCTGGTCACCGAGATCCTCGGCACCTTCGTGCTCGTGTACGTCGTCATCCAGTTCGGCAACACGCCCTCGGGTCTCGGCCCGCTGGCCGTCGCCCTCCTGGTCGTCGGCATCGGTGCGAGCCTCGGTGGCCCCACGGGGTACGCCATCAACCCGGCTCGTGACCTCGGCCCGCGCATCGCGCACGCCCTCCTGCCCATCAAGGGCAAGGGCTCCAGCGACTGGGGCTACTCCTGGGTCCCGGTCGTCGGCCCGCTGATCGGTGGCGCCATCGCCGGTCTCCTCGCGGCCGCCGTCGCCTGACCACCCGGGTGGGGCCGTCGCACGACGGCGGCCCCACCCGCACCCGCCGCCCCGGACGGCACTCTCCGGGAACCGCAGCAGCAGGACGCCCCAGCCGGGCGGAAACGGCTGACCCGGCTGCACCGCCGCAGCCACCGGACCACCGGTGCTGCACGGGTGCAGCGCAACCAGCACAGCAGCGACCCCCACGAAGAGGTGAAGGACTGACATGGCTGACTACATCCTCGCGATCGACCAGGGCACCACGTCCACCCGCGCGATCGTGTTCGACCACTCCGGCTCGATCGTCTCCACCGGCCAGAAGGAGCACGAGCAGATCTTCCCGCGGGCCGGCTGGGTCGAGCACAACCCCGAGGAGATCTGGGTCAACACCCGCGAGGTCGTGGGCCTGGCCCTGACGCGCGCCAACCTGACCCACAACGACATCGCGGCCGTCGGCATCACGAACCAGCGCGAGACCGCCGTCGTCTGGGACCGCAAGACCGGCAAGCCGGTCTACAACGCCATCGTGTGGCAGGACACCCGCACCCAGAAGATCGCGGACGAGCTCGCGGCCCTCGGCGGCGGCAACGACCGCTACAAGGAGCGCGTCGGCCTGCCCCTGGCCACGTACTTCTCGGGCCCGAAGATCCGCTGGATCCTCGACAACGTCGAGGGCGCCCGCGAGGCGGCCGAGCGCGGCGACCTGGCCTTCGGCAACACCGACTCGTGGGTCGTGTGGAACATGACCGGCGGCGTCGACGGCGGCGTCCACGTCACCGACGTGACCAACGCCTCCCGCACCATGCTCATGAACATCGACTCGCTCACCTGGAACGAGGAGATCGCGGCGGAGATGGGCATCCCGATGTCCATGCTCCCCGAGATCCGCTCCTCCTCCGAGGTCTACGGCCACGGCCGTCCCGGCGGCATGGTCCCGGGCGTCCCCATCGCGGGCATCCTCGGCGACCAGCAGGCGGCCACGTTCGGCCAGGCCTGCTTCGAGGTGGGCACGGCCAAGAACACCTACGGCACGGGCAACTTCATGCTGCTCAACACCGGCACCACGCCGGTCCCGTCGAAGAACGGCCTGCTGACCACGGTCTGCTACAAGATCGGCGACGCGCCCCAGGTGTACGCGCTCGAGGGCGCCATCGCCGTCACGGGCTCGCTCGTGCAGTGGCTGCGCGACAACATCGGGCTCATCAAGGACGCGCCGGAGATCGAGCAGCTCGCCTCGACCGTGGACGACAACGGCGGCGCGTACTTCGTGCCGGCGTTCTCGGGCCTCTTCGCGCCGTACTGGCGCGGCGACGCGCGCGGCGTCATCGCCGGCCTGACCCGGTACGTCAACAAGGGCCACATCGCCCGCGCCGCCCTGGAGGCGACGGCCTTCCAGACGCGCGAGGTGCTGGACGCCATGAACGCGGACTCGGGCGTGGACCTGACCGAGCTCAAGGTCGACGGCGGCATGATCGCCAACAACCTGCTCATGCAGTTCCAGGCGGACATCCTCGGCGTGCCGGTCATCCGGCCGAAGGTCGCGGAGACGACGGCGCTCGGTGCCGCCTACGCCGCGGGCATCGCCGTCGGCTTCTGGCAGGGCGAGCAGGACGTCATCGACAACTGGGCCGAGGACAAGCGCTGGGAGCCCAACATGGACGCCGAGGCGCGGGACAAGACCTACCGCAACTGGAAGAAGGCCGTCACCAAGACCTTCGACTGGGTGGACGCGGACGTCGACTGAGCGCACGGTCGCCCGGCGGCTGTCGCGGGCGGGCCGGCACAGCGGTCCGCGCCGCGCACCGGTGCCACAGGACGGGGCCTCACGCCACTGGCGTGGGGCCCCGTCCCGCGTCCGCCCCCGTGTGCGCCGGGGCCGCCCCACCCCGGGGGCGCGCCTCAGCGCTCCGGCTCGCGACCCCGCCCCGCCTCGGTGGAGACGAGGAGCTCGCGCAGCAGGTCCGACAGGAGCGCACGGCGCTCCGGCGGGAGCGCCGCGACGAGGGCGTGCTGGGCCTCGAGCCCTGCGGTCACGGCCCCGTCGACGAGCCGTCGCCCCTCGGGCGTGAGGCTCACGACGAGGGACCGCCGGTCCTCCGGGTCCGGCGAACGCCGCACCAGGCCGGCCGCCTCGAGGCGGTCCACGCGCCCGGTCACCCCGCCGGAGGTGAGCATGAGCGCCGCGGTCAGCTGCGTCGGCGACAGCGCGAAGGGCTCCCCGGCACGTCGCAGGCTGGCGAGGACGTCGAAGTCCCCGCGCGTGATCCCGTGCCGCGCGTACGCCGCGGTCGCCGCGTCCCCGGCCGCCCGGGCGATCCGGAACACCCGCCCGAAGATGGCCATGGGCGCGGTGTCGAGCTCGGGCCGCTCACGGGCCCACTGCGCGACGATCGCGTCGACCGCGTCGCCGCCCTGCCCAGCCCCGGCCGCTCCCTGCTGCGCGTTCCCGTCGATCACACGCTCATCGTCCCAGAACCCTTGCGCGCAAGAAGCCGAACGGGAAGTATCTCAGTCCTAAGATAGTTAGGAGTGAGGTGAACCGGACGACGAACGCCCCCCGGCTCCTCCCCCTGCTGGCGCTGACGTCCCTCGCGCCGGTGGCGTGGGGTACGACCTACTGGGTGACGACCGAGCTGCTGCCGGCCGACCGCCCCCTCCTCGCCGCGACGCTGCGCGCCCTGCCGGCCGGCATCCTCCTCCTCCTGCTCGGCCGCGCGACCGGTCGCGGCAGCACCCCGGTGGTCCCGCGCGGCGACTGGTGGTGGCGCGCCGCGGTGCTCGGGGCGCTGAACATCGCCGTCTTCCTCGCGCTGCTCTTCGTGTCCGCCTACCGCCTGCCCGGCGGGGTCGCGGCCACCCTCGGCGCGGTCCAGCCGCTCGTGCTGGCCGGCCTGGCGTTCGCGGTGCTGGGCGAGCGTCCGCGCACGCGGTCGGTCGTGGCGGGAGTGCTGGGCGTCGTCGGTGTCGGGCTGCTCGTGCTGCGCGCCTCGGCGCAGCTGGACGCCGTGGGGGTCGTGGCCGGGGTGGTCGGCACGTCGGCCGCCGCGCTCGGCATCGTGCTCATGCGACGGTGGGGACGCCCGACCGACCTCGTGACGTTCACGGCCTGGCAGCTCACCGCGGGCGGCCTCCTGCTCGCGCCCCTGGCGCTCGGCGTCGAGGGGCTGCCGGACGCCGTCGTCGGCCGCCACGTCACCGGGTGGACCTACCTGGCGCTCGTCGGGACGGCGGGCGCCTACCTGCTGTGGTTCCGCGGGATGGACCACCTGCCCCCGACCGACGTCTCGCTCCTGGCACTGCTCAGCCCTGTCGTCGCGGCGGCCATCGGCTGGGCGGTCCTGGACCAGGCCCTCACGGAATGGCAGCTGCTCGGGGCCGGCATCGCCCTGGGCGGTCTCGCGCTCGGTCAGACCGGCGGCCGGCGCCCGCTGCCGGTCGACGTGCCGTGCACCGCCGACGACGCCCCGGTCCCCCGGTCCCCGGAGCCGTCCGGTGCGAGGATGGCGGTATGACGACGACGGTTGCGGTCACCGGGGCGTACGGCAAGGCGGGCAGGGCGGTGGTCGCGGACCTCCTCGCCCACGGCTACGAGGTCCTCGCGAGCGACCTCGCGGGGCCGGCGGGCGACCAGAACGACCTCGGCACGCCGCTCGTCCTGGCCGACCTCACCGACTACGGGCAGGCGTTCGAGGCGGTCGCGGGCGCGGACGTCGTCGTGCACCTGGCCAACATCCCGGCGCCGGGCCGCGCGACCGCGCCGGAGACGCTCAACCGGAACACGGCGATGAACCAGAACGTGTTCCTCGCCGCCGCGCGGCTGAAGGTCCGCCGCGTCGTGTGGGCCTCGAGCGAGACGACCCTCGGCCTGCCGTTCGACACCGCGCCGCGGTACGCCCCGGTCGACGAGGCGCACTTCCCGCTGCCGACGACGACGTACGCCCTGTCCAAGGTCCTCGCGGAGCAGGCCGCGCACCACGTCAGCGAGTGGTCGGGCATCCCCTTCGTCGGGCTGCGGCTGTCGAACATCCACACGGTGGAGGACTACGCGGCCGTCCCCGGCTACCACCACGACCCGGCGCTGCGGCGGTGGAACCTGTGGGGGTACGTCGACGTGCGGGACGTCGCGACCGCGTTCCGGCTCGGGGTGGAGTCGGACTCGACGGGCTCGCAGAACGTCGTCGTCGCGGCCGGGGACACGATCATGGACACGCCCTCGGGCGAGCTGGTGGCGCGCGAGTTCCCCGGCGTCCGGCTGACCCGCGAGATCGACACGTTCGAGACGCTGCTGGCGATCGACGGCGCCCGGGAGCTGCTCGGGTACCACCCGGCGCACTCGTGGCGGCAGCACGTGGGCTGAGCCGCCCCCGCCTCAGCCCGCGAGCGCGGCGCGCAGGAACGCGATGTCCTCCGCCTGCCGCTCGGCCGGGGTCTCGACGACGACGTCGCACGCGGCCTCCCGCACGACGTGCGCGAGGAGCTCGGGCGGGATGGTGCCGGTCGCGAAGCTCGCGTGGCGGTCGCGGCTGGAGTCGAACGGGTCGCGCGAGCTGTTCGCGTGGACGAGGTCGATGCGCCCAGTGATCGCGACGAGCCGCTCGACGACCGTCTCGAGGTCCTCCCCCGCCGCCCAGGCGTGGCACGTGTCGAGGCAGAAGCCGACGTCGTAGCCGCCGATCGCGTCCCACAGGCGGGCGATGCGGTCCAGGTGCCGCGCGCACGCGTTCTCTCCCCCGGCGGTGTTCTCCACCAGCACCCGGACCGGGAAGGTCGCGCGCTCGAACGTCTTGCGCCAGTTGTCGATGCCGGTCGCGACGTCGTCGCCGTCGCCGACGTGCCCGCCGTGCACGATGAGCCCGCGCGCCCCGAGGTCGGCCGCGGCCGCCGCGTGCTGGGCGATCATGTTCCGGCTCGGGATGCGGATGCGGTTGTTCGTCGAGGCGACGTTGACCAGGTACGGCGCGTGCACGTAGACGCCGAGGCCGGAGTCGCGGATCTGCTGGGCGTCCTCGCGCGGCTTCGGCTTCTTCCAGCCCTGCGGGTCGCCCGCGAAGACCTGGACCGCCTCGGCGTCGACCGCCTGCGCGGCGGCCACCGGGTCGTCGTCGCGGACGTGCGCTCCGATGAGCACCATGGGGATCTCCTGCCTCGAGCGGACGGCGACCGGGTCAGGCTAACCGGGGTGGCGCGGTGCGCCGGACGGTGCGGTGTGCCGGACGGTGTGGTGCGCCGGACGGCGCGGGCAGGCGACCGGCGCGCGTCCGCCTGCCGTCCGTGGTGGGAGGATCGGCCGGTGACCGGGGTCCTCGCAGCGCTCGGCGTCATCGCCGCGGTCGCCGCGGCGGGATGGCTGCTCGGCCGCCTGGGGGCGCTGGGGCCCGACGCCGACGGCGTGCTGGCCCGTGTGGTCTTCGTCGTCGCGGCCCCGGCGCTGCTCCTGGTCACCATCGCGCACGCGGACCTGCACGTGCTGCTGTCCCGCTCCGCCCTCGTGACCGTGGCCGCGACCGCCGTCGTCGCTCTCACCGCGGCGGCGGTGCTGCGGGGCGTGTGGCGCCGGCCCGTGGACGAGGCGGTGCTGGGGACCCTCGCGGCGTCGTACCTCAACGCCGCGCACCTCGGCATCCCGATCGCTGTGTACCTGCTCGGCGACGCCGTCGCCGTGGTGCCGACGCTGCTGTTCCAGCAGCTCGTCCTCGCCCCGATCGGGTTCACCGTGCTCGAGGCGAGCCGCGCCCGGGCGCCCGGCGCGCCCTCGGTCGGGCGCGCCGTCGTCGGCCGGACCCTCCGCAACCCGATCATCGTCGCGTCGCTCACCGGACTGCTGCTCGCCGTCCTGCCCTGGGACCTCCCCGAGGTCGTGTACGAGCCGTTCCGGCTGGTCGGCGCGGCCGCGGCGCCCCTCGCGCTGCTGGCCTTCGGGCTGTCGCTGTCGGCACGGCGGGTGCAGGAGCACCGGCTCTGGAGCCGGGACCTCGTGCTCGTCGCGGGTCTGCGGTCCCTCGTGCACCCGGCGCTGGCCTTCGGGCTGGGCACGCTCGTCGGGCTCGACGGCGCCGCGCTGCTCGCCGTCACGACGATGGCCGCCCTGCCGACCGCCCAGAACGTCCTCATGTACGCGCTGCACTACGGCGCCGGGAGGGCGCTGGCGCGGGACGCGGGACTGGTGACGACCCTGCTCGCGGTGCCGGCGGTGCTCGTCGTGGCGGCGGCGCTGGGGTGAGGCCGGCCGCCGTGGCCGCCCGATGTCGCGGCCGGTCGCCGCTGGGGACCGGCCGGCAGGGCTGTCGGACCGGCGCCGTAGGGTGACCGGGTGACCGCCGGGACCTACGACGACCTGCCGCCGCTCGAGCCGCCCCTCGACGACGAGCCGCCGTTCGACCCCTGGTACGACCAGGCACCGCCGGACGCCCCGGGTCCGTCCGACGACGGCGCCGCCCGGCGCTCCGCCGGACCCGGTCCGGCGCGGCCCGCGCGCGACCCTGCGGCCGACCGGGTCCGTCCCGCCCACCGTGCCGTGCCCGACGACGGCCCCCGCCCGGACCCGCGCGAGGTGCTCAGGACGGTCTTCGGCTACGACTCCTTCCGCGGCGAGCAGGAGGAGATCGTCCGGACGGTGGTGGACGGTGGCGACGCCGTCGTCCTCATGCCGACCGGCGGCGGGAAGTCGCTGTGCTACCAGATCCCCTCGCTGGTGCGGGCCGGCACGGGTGTCGTCGTCTCGCCGCTCATCGCGCTCATGCAGGACCAAGTCGACGCGCTGTCGGCGCTGGGGGTGCGCGCCGGGTTCCTCAACTCCACGCAGGACGGGTACCAGCGCCGGGAGGTCGAGCAGGCGCTCCTCGCCGGCGAGCTGGACCTGCTGTACCTGGCACCGGAGCGGCTGCGCGTCCCCGCGACCCTCGAGCTGCTCGACCAGGCCCGGATCGCCCTGTTCGCCATCGACGAGGCGCACTGCGTGTCCCAGTGGGGGCACGACTTCCGGCCGGACTACCTCGGTCTGTCGATGCTGCACGAGCGCTGGCCGGACGTGCCGCGCATCGCGCTCACCGCGACGGCGACCGCGGCGACCCGGCAGGAGATCGCCACGCGCCTGCAGCTGGAGGACGCCCGCCAGTTCGTCGCGAGCTTCGACCGGCCGAACATCCGCTACCGGATCGTCCCCAAGGCCAACGCCCGCGCGCAGCTCCTCGAGCTCCTGCGCGCCGAGCACGCCGGCGACTCGGGCATCGTCTACTGCCTGTCGCGGGCGTCCGTGGAGCAGACCGCCGAGCACCTCAGCGCCCAGGGGATCCCCGCGCTGCCGTACCACGCCGGGCTCGACCGCCGGGTGCGCCAGGAGAACCAGGCGCGGTTCCTCCGCGAGGACGGCCTCGTCATGGTCGCGACCATCGCGTTCGGCATGGGCATCGACAAGCCCGACGTGCGGTTCGTGGCGCACCTGGACCTGCCGAAGTCCGTCGAGGGGTACTACCAGGAGACCGGGCGGGCGGGCCGCGACGGGCTGCCGTCGACGGCGTGGCTCGCGTACGGGCTGCAGGACGTCGTCCAGCAGCGCCGGATGATCGACACCTCCGAGGGCGACGCCGCGCACCGTCGTCGGCTGGGCGCGCACCTCGACGCGATGCTCGCGCTGTGCGAGACGGTGTCCTGCCGCCGGGTGCAGATGCTCGCGTACTTCGGCCAGGACGCCGAGCCGTGCGGGAACTGCGACACGTGCCTGGACCCGCAGGACACGTGGGACGGCACCGTGGCGGCGCAGAAGCTGCTCAGCACGGTGGTGCGGCTCGAGCGCGAGCGGGGGCAGCGGTACGGCGCGGGCCACCTGGTGGACATCCTGCTGGGTCGCGAGACCCCCCGGGTCACCCAGCTCGGGCACGCGAGCCTCAGCACGTTCGGTCTCGGCACGGACCTCAGCGAGAACCAGTGGCGGGGCGTCGTGCGGCAGCTCCTGGCGCAGGGCCTGCTGGAGGTCGACACCGACGGCTACGGCACCCTGCACGTGACCGAGGCGAGCGGCGCCGTCCTGCGCGGGGACCGGGAGGTCCCGCTGCGGCGGGAGCCCGAGCGGGTCGAGCGGACGCGGCGCACCCGCGCGGGCGGGTCCGGCAGTGCCCAGCGCGCGGCAGCCGCCGAAGGCCTCGACGACGCCGCGCTGCGGACCTTCGAGACGCTGCGCGCCTGGCGCGCCGGCGTCGCCAAGGAGCAGGGTGTCCCGGCGTACGTCGTCTTCCACGACGCGACGCTGCGCGAGATCGCGTCGCGCCGGCCCGGCTCGCGCGAGGAGCTGGGCACGGTGACCGGCGTCGGCGCGGCGAAGCTCGAGCGCTATGCCGACGGCGTGCTCGCGGCCCTGGCGGGCTGACGGCGGCCGAGGCCGCGGCGACGTCCCGGCCGTCGCGTGACGCCGCTCCTGCGTCGGACCGCCCCCGGTGGCCTACCGTCCGTTCCATGAGCGAGATCGAGGACCGGCTCAAGACGTTCTACCGCGGCGAGATGGCGGACCGCGCCGAGCGCGCGCTCGACGCCGAGCGCCTGCGGCACGTCCGGGCGTTCGGCGACCACTTGCGCACGACGGGCGCCCGCAGCGTCCTGGAGGTCGGGTGCGGCGCGGGGCGTGACGGCCTGGTCCTGGCCGCGAGCGGCGCCGCCTACACCGGCGTCGACCTCACGCCCGAGGCGGTGCGGATCTGCCGGGACCGGGGGCTGGAGGCGGTCGAGGCCTCGGCGGTGGACCTCCCGTTCGAGGACGACGCCTTCGACGCGGGCTGGACCATGAGCACGTTGATGCACCTCCCCGGCGACGGCCTCGCGCGGGCGCTCGGTGAGCTGCGCCGGGTCGTGCGCGCCGGTGGCACGGTCGAGGTCGGCGTCTGGGGCCACCGGGAGCCCGGCGAGCGGACCCGACCGGACGGCCGGTACTTCCACCACCGCACCGACGAGCAGGTCCAGGAGGCGCTCCGCGCGCTGGGCGCCGTGACGGACTTCGCCACGTGGAGCTGGGCCGAGGACGGCAAGCACTACCAGTGGGCCCGGGTCGTCGTCGGCTGATCGCGTCGGACCGGCCGGCGCGCCCCCCGAAGCGTCCGACGAGTTCCCGGCCCGCCGACCGAGCCAGGTGCTGCGCGGACGGCACCGGGCCCTCAGTCGGCGAAGTCGATCGACCCGTCGCGTCGGCCGACGCCGCCGAAGGCCGTGAACGCCCCGACGGCGACGACGAACCACGCGAGCGTCGCCGCTGCCGCGGCGAGCACCGAGCCGCCGACGGCGCCCCACCCCACCTGGGGCTCGAGGACGCCGCGCACCGCTGCGAGGCCGTGCGTGAGGGGGAAGGCCTGGGCGAGCACCTGGACCGGCCCGGGCCAGTACCCGACCGGGACCACCACGCCGGCCACCAGCATCAGGGACGTGTGGGCGAGGTTCGCGACGACGTTGCGCCACCCCGGAGCCCGGAGCACCAGCGCCGCCAGGGCCAGGGCGCTCGCGTAGCTCCCCAGCGAGACGACCACGACGCACCCGAGCGCGGCGAGCGCCGTCGTCGGCGTCCAGGACAGTCCCAGCAGCGGGCCGACCGCGAGGAGCACCATCGCCGACGTCGCGACACCGCTCGGCACCCACTGCACCGAGCGGCCGAGGAAGACCGGCCACAGCGGACCGGGCGCCGCGACGAGCAGGGGCAGCGTCCCGGCCCGTCGTTCCCACGTCGTCGACTGGACGGCGAAGAAGGCCTCTGCCGCGCACGCCATGACCGCCTGGCCGACGAACAGGAACAGCAGGGCGTCGCGGTCCTCGAGCAGCACCCCGACGAGCGCGAAGAAGAGCACCTGGGTGACGACCCGGCCGAGCCACCCCACGGTCCAGGTGACGGGCGTGTAGAGGGCCCGGAAGTCGGCCCGGGCGACGCGGGCGGCCGCCGCGGCGGTCCGCAGGGTCGTGCCGCTGCGGGACGCCGGACCGGTCGGCGACGTCGTGCCGGTCGAGGAGGGCGTGCGCGTCGCCGGCACCCCGGCCTCACGCATGGCTGAGCCTCCCGGTCACCCGGAGCCGGTCGACCGTCCGCACGAGGAGGTGGTGGCTCAGCCCCGCGGCAGCCGCGCCCAGGGCGGCGATGACGAGGAGCCGCGGCACGACGGCGTCGACGGGCGCCGGGGCCACCGCGTCCCGCAGCAGGTCCGAGGTCCAGGACAGGAACACGAGCCGGGAGAGCCAGGCGAACGGCTCGGGCAGCAGCGCGACCGGCAGCACGACGCCCCCGAGCACGTAGAACGGGTAGCTCAGCGCGTTCTGGAAGATGCGTGCCGAGCGGGCCAGGACGAAGACCGACGCCATGATCCCGGCGGTCGCGGTCATCGCCGCCGCGCTGACCAGCACCGTCGCGGCGAACACGACCGGGTGGGCGACCGCGAGCGGCGACCCGGTCATCGCCCAGCCCACACCCCACGCCTCGACGAACGCCAGCAGGGACACCGCCGTCACGGCGGCGATCCGTCCGGCGAGCAGCGCGGCGAAGGAGCCGGGCGTGGCCAGCAGCGCCTCGAGCGACCCGTTCTCGCGCTCGGTGGTGACGAGCTCCCCGGCGGTCTGGAGCGCCATCTGCCACAGCGCGATGAGGGCCGGGGCGAGGACGGCGTAGGCCGTGAGGTCCCGCCGGTCCGCATGGTCGACCAGCGCGACGAACGCGACGGTCATGAGCGGGGTGGTGAAGAGCGCCAGGAGCCAGTCGGGTGTGGCCCGCATCTGCCGGAGCTGGCTCGTGAAGCCCGTGACGCCGACTCCGATGACGGCGCCGACGGCGCCGATGACGGCGCTCACCCGACGTCCATCCCGCGCGGCCGGTCGCCGACGCGCCGGTCCAGGAGACCCACGTAGACGTCGTGGACCGTGGGCGGCGTCGCGGAGAAGGACGTCCGTCCCGCGTCCACGAGCGCCGCGACGACGGCGGCGAGCCCGTCCGCCGGGACACCGAGCTCCACGCTCCGCGTCCGCCCGTCCACCTCCCCGACGACGACGTCCCGCAGGTCGCGCAGGACCCGCACCAGCTCCTCACCTGTGCCCGGACCGACGTCGTGCACGGTGACCCGACGCCGTGCCGTGGCGGCGGCCCGGACCTCGGCCGCCGTTCCCGTGACGACGACGACGCCGCCGTCGACGAAGGTCAGCGTGTCGCACAGGGCGTCCGCCTCGGCCATGTCGTGGGTCGTCAGCAGGACGGTGCGGCCCTCGCGGCGGAGCTCCTCGACGAGCCCGCGGAACTCGTGGGCGGCGAGCGGGTCCATCCCCACGGTCGGCTCGTCGAGGAGGAGCACGGGCGGGTCGGCCACCAGCCCGCGCGCCAGGTGCAGGCGCTGGCGCATGCCCCGGCTCATCGTCTCCACCCGGTCGTCGGCGCGGGCACCCAGACCCAGGCGGTCGAGGAGGGCGTCGACCCGCGCCCGCGCCGCGCGACGCCGCAGGCCGTGCATCGCGCACCAGAACGCCAGGTTGTCCCGGGCGGTCAGGCGTCCGTACAGACCGCGGTCCCCGCCGAACACGATCCCGACGAGGTGCCGCACCTCGCCCGCGTCGGCGACGACGTCGTGCCCCAGGACCCGAGCGGTCCCGGAGGTCGGGAGCAGGACCGTGGAGAGGATCTTGCACAGCGTCGTCTTGCCCGCGCCGTTGGGACCGAGCAGACCGTGGACCCCGCCGGTGTGCAGACGCAGGTCGACCGCGTCCAGCGCCGTGCGGACGCCCTGGCGGGTCGCGAACGTGCGGGTCAGGGCCGTGGTGACCACGGCCTCGGCCGGGGCCGTGGTGCGGCGGTCCGTCGCGGCAGCTCTCACGGGTCCGACTGTCGCGTGGGCGCGACCGGCGTGCTGTAGTCACAATGACGTACATGGCGGGGGGACGGGGCGACGAGACCGACGACGTCCTGAGGACGTGCCGCTCCTGGTGCGACGCGGCGCTGGACCGCTGGACCGCCGGCGACGCGGCCGGTGCCTGGACCGCGCTCGAGGAGGCGGACGCCGTCGCCCGGGACCCGGGCGCGGCACAGGTCGCCGACGACCTCGCCGTGCTCGCGCTCGCCGCCCGGGCGACCGTGCTGCTCCGTGCGGAGCGCGCCGACCAGGCCCGGAACGTCGATGCCGGCCGCCAGCAGCGCGGTTAT